>VBLA01000084.1 GCA_005879245.1 Deltaproteobacteria bacterium | reverse complement strand
AGTGAGCTGCCCTTCGCTCGCGCTCACGCGGCTCTCCCTGCGGCGGAGGGTGCCTCGACGCGGACGACGATCGTCCGCACGCCGCCCGCGGCGAGTGTGCGCGCGACCCCGTCGGGATCGGTGGCGACGGCCACCACCGCGCCGCCGGCACCCCCGCCCGTCAGCTTGGCCCCGAGTGCCCCCGCACGTCGGGCCCTCTCGGCGAGCGCCTCGACCTCGGGCGCCGAGACGCCCAGCGCCTCGAGCACGGCTTGGTTCTGGTCGAAGGTGCGTCCGAGGGCTTCGAGGTCGCCCCGCTCGGCGACATGCACGCCCTCCTCGACGATGCTCGCCACCTCGTCGAAGAGGCGCTCGTGCCGCGTCGGATCCGCCTCCCAGCGTGCGCGGAGGCCCGTCACCGCGGCACCCGTGCTGCGTGGGCGCGTACTCATGGCGACGACGAGCGGGAGCGCGCGCGTCAGCCGGAGCGGCATGATGGTGGGGGGATCGCCGCGCACGAAGCGGAAGCAGCCCGGGCCGAGCGCCGCCGCCGCAGGGTCGATCCCCGACGGGTGACCGTGGAAGATTGCCTCGAGGTGTCGGCCAAGGCGGAGCTCCTCGTCACGCGAGAGCAGACGGTCCCCTCCGGCGGCGAGGGCGCGCAGGACAGCGACGGCGAGGGCCGCCGAGCTGCCGAGGCCGACACCCGGCGGCAGCTCGGATCGCACCCGGATGACGGAGTCGCGGCGCCCCGGAAGATCGAGGATCGCCGCCGCCTCGGCGACGAGCGCCGCCGCCCGCGGGTCCGCGTCGAGGTCGGGGTGATCGCTCTCGAGCCGCGGCCCTCCTGCGCTCGACGCGACTTCGGCCGCGAGACCGAGCGGGAGGCCGGCGGCGAGCGCCGGCCGGCCGTAGACGACGGCGTGCTCGCCCAGGAGAATGACCTTCCCGGCCGCACGCCCGCGCGCGGGAAGGTTCACGAGCGGGACTCCAGCGTGCGGAGCAGCGCCCGCGCGCGATCGATCTTCACCTCCCCGGCGGCGATGAGCCGCCGACGGAGCTCCTCTGCCGCCTCGCCCCGTGCCCCGGCAGCGTGCGACACGGCGCGGGCGCCGGAGGGCAAGCCGGACGCGGGGATGCGATTGCACGAGCGGCCCGACGGTCGACACCGCCATCGGGAGCTCGAGCGTCCCGGTCAGGTGCCCGTCGGCCATCTCCCACTGCGTGAGGGAACGATAGGCACCGTCGCGGCAGGCGTAGGCGTGCGCGCCCGCCTCGATCGCCCGCCAGTCGTTCCCGGTGGCGACCGCGAGCGCGTCGATCCCGTTCATGATCCCCTTGTTGTGGGTCGCGGCGCGGTACGGATCGGCGGCCGCGAACTCGTACGCCGCGACCATCCGGCGCGCCACCTCCGTGCCGTCGATGCCTTCCCGAGCGAGCGCGGACACCGGCACACGGACGGCGGCACGGGCGAGCCGTCGGTCGGCCAGGTTGGAGAGGATACGAAGGCACACGGTCCCGCCGGCGACCTCGGCCACCATCGGCGCGAGCCCCTCGACGAGCGAGTTGACCGCGTTGGCCCCCATCGCATCACCTGTATCGAGGAGGACGTGCACCACGACCATCGTCTCGCCTCGCTGCGTGCGCACCAGCCGCACCTCCACGTCACGCGGCCCGGCGCCGCGCTGGCAGAGGCCCGGCGTCAGCTCCTCGGCGGCGGCGAGGATGCGCGCCCGCGCGGCGCCGACCCGCTCGACCGCCGCTCCCGGATCCGGCACGTCGACGAGCTGGATCTGGCCGATCATCGCGCCCGGGTCGGCCTCGGCGGCAAATCCGCCTCCCGACCGCGCGACGAGCGCGGCGCGCGAGGCGGCGGCGATCACCGACGGCTCCTCGACCACCATCGGGATCACGTGGTCGCGTCCGTTCACCTGGAAGTTGAGCGCCACACCGAAGGGCAGCGCGAAGGTGCCGACGGCGTTCTCGACCATCATGTCGGCCACCTCGAGCGGCAGCGCGTCGGCCGCCGTGAGCGCCTCCATGTCGGCCGCTCCGAGGCCGAGGGCTTCGGCGAGCTTCTGCCGCCGTTCCGCTACCGTCAACCGGTAGAACGCCGCGATCCGTGAACTACTCATGCGCCTCCTCCTCCCGCGATGACCCACTCCCGCAGCCGGCTGCCGAGGACCGCCGGGGCGCGACGAAGCGCGTCCAGATCCCGTGAGCCGGTGAGCACCATGGCCGTCTTGAGACCCGCGATCAAACGCTCGATGAACTCTCCCGCCGCCGCCACCCCGCCCGTCCGATAGGCCCGGAACACCGGCAGCGCCACCCCGGCAGCGTGCGCGCCGAGCGCGATCGCCTTGGCGACGTCGAGCCCGCTCCGAATGCCGCCGCTGGCGATGAGCTCGAGGCCGAGGCCGCGGAGCCCGGCGAGGGCCGCCGCGGTCGGGATGCCCCAGTCGCCGAACAGCGCACCCAGCTCGCGCTCGGGCGCCCCGGCACGCAGCGTCTCCACCTTGATCCACGAGGTTCCACCGGCCCCGGAGACGTCGACCCTGCGGACCCCCGCCGCGACGAGGCGCTCGCCCACGCCACGCGAGATACCGCAACCGGTCTCCTTGACGACGACGGGCAGCGGCAGCTCGCGCACGAGGCGCACGAGCGTCTCGAGGCCGTGACGGAAGTCCCGATCACCTCCGGGCTGGATCAGCTCCTGCGCTGGGTTGAGATGCAGGCAGACGGCATCGGCGCCGACCGCACGGGCGAGCCTTTCGAGGGCGTCCGTCGACTGCGCCGCCGCCTGAACGAGCCCGAGGTTCGCGAGCACGAGGGCCGTCGGCGCATGCCGGCGCACCTCGAAGGTATAGGCGAGGTCTGGCGTGCGCTGCATCGCCCGCTGGGAGCCGAGCCCGAAGGCGATGCCGTGTTCCTCGGCGACCTGGGCGAGCCCGCGGTTGATCGCCGAGGCGTCCTCGGTGCCGCCCGTCATGCCGGTGATGAGGAGCGGCGCCCGAAGGCGCTTGCCGAGCAGCTCGATCGCGATGTCGACCTCGTCGACCGCCAGCTCGGGAAGCGCGTCGTGGATCAGGTCGACCTCCTCGAAGAGCGTCGTCTTGCCGGTGTACTCGACCTCCTCGGCCTGACAGAGCTCGAGGTGCGATCGCTTGCGCTCGCTGATCGTCTCAGCCAAGCGAGGCTCCCTGCGACGCCGGAGCGTCCACCCACGCCCGGACCCCCGCCGGGGCGATCGCCAGCGAGAGCGGGAGGATGCCCTCCGCCTCCCACGCCGTCCGGACGGCGGCTGCCTGCGCCGCCGACGTCGCGAACGCGATCCCGCAGTCGCCACCTCCCGCGCCGGAGGGCTTCGCCACCGCCCCGGCGCGGCGCGCCACCGACACGAGCCGCGCGAGAGCCGGGGTCACGATCGGGAGCTCGATCTCCCTCCCGAGTTGCTCGAGCAGCGATCCCGAGCGATCGACGGCGTCGAGGAACGTCACGCGGTCGCCAGCAGCAACCGCGGCCGCAGCACGCTCCGCCGTGAGAGAGAGATCGCGCAGCAACACCGGCCGCTCTCGCGCCGCGGCGGAGAAGCGCCGGAGGAGCGGCACAGTCGAGGCGGGTTCCCCCGTCCATCCGACGAGCAGCTCGAGACCCGTCGGCAGGATTCGCGGTGTAACCGCCAGGCGGGTGTCGCGTCGCACCACCTCGACGACCCCCCCGTGGACCGCTGCGGCAATGTCGGCGCCGCTTCCCTCGCCGCCCTGGAAGAGCGCGTGCGCGACCAACGCGACCTCGAGCTGCTCGGCATTCTCCGACCGCCCGGCGGCGCTGAGGAGGCCCGCGACCGTGGCCGCGAGCGTCGCGGCGCTGCGCCCGAGCCCGAGCTTGCGCGAGCCGACGAGGAAGGTGCGCGAGTCGACCGTGATGTCGAGCGCGTCCCTGGCCGCGACGCGGGGGCCGACGGCCCTCCGGGCCGCGAGCACCGCCCCGGCGTCACCGCCCGGCAGCTCTCCCCGCCCGTCGTCGTCCACCACCCGGCGCTCGTCCTCGGCAAGCGAGGCGACCACGAGCGGACCGGGTCCGCTCCGGCGCGCGATCCGGACCTCGGCCTGCCGGTCGACCGCCGCAACCAAGGCCGGTGCCCCGGCGAGCACGGCGTATTCACCGGTCAAGAAGATCTTTCCCGGAGCGCACGCGACGACCGTCGGATGCGCGTCGCGCCCGCTCACGCGAGAACCTCCGCTCCTCCACCCGGTGCGCAGGTGAGGATGCGTTCGACGCCCGGAGTGTCGCGGAGGACCTCCACGACCCGGTCCGCGGCCGCGCGCCGCCAGGCCGATCGCATGCATCTTGAGCGCGCTGTGCTCGGCCACGAGGCCGAGCGCCTCGAGGTCGTGCGCGCGGATGGCCGCGCGCGCTTCCTCCAGGTCCGCTTCGACGCTCGCCACCCAGGCGGGGTAGAGCGGCGAGGACAGGGCCCGGGTCATGCCCGCGCGCGAGGAGACCGCCTTCGGCGCACTGGTCGTGACCGCGATCACGACGCGGATGTCCCACCCGTCGGTCGTCGCCAGGGACGACGCCACGGAATCCCGGCCGTCCGTCCGCTCACCGCGCCGCCACTCGACGAAGCCGCCGAAGATCGAGCGGGCAGCGGAACCCGAGCCACGGCGCGCGAGCGCCGAGAGCGCCGGTGGCTCGAGCCGGAGTCCCGCGGCACGGCTCCCGGCGAGGGCGAGGGCAGCGAAGGCCGCCGCCGACGACGCGAGGCCGATACCACGCGGCACCGTGCTCCGCGTGACCACATCGGCCCGCTCGTGGCGTCCGGCCTCGCGGCGGAGGACATCGAGAAAGTGGGTGACCCGGGCGGCTTCCTCGCCACGTGCCGGACCGCCGTCGATCTCGATCCGGTCGGTCGCATGCTCACCGAAGGCGACCCGGGCTTCGACCGAGAGACCTTCGAGCGTGAGAGAGATGCTGCCCGTGGCAGGGAGGTTGAGCTCCGGGTCGCGCTTGCCCCAGTACTTCACCAACGCCACGTTCACGTTGGCACGCGCGGTCGTTCCGGCTGCGAGCATCCCCCGCTCGCCCCTCTTAGCTCTTTCGCTCCACCGAGACCACGTAACGTCCCTGACCGACCGCTCTAGACCGATCGGTCAGGCAGCCCTCCAAGAAAATCCCCGTGGCCTGGAGTGGTACTTTCCCGGCCGCCGGGGACGCGTCCAGTCGAGTGTGAGGAGCGTATAGAGGGCGGGGGTAGGGCTGTCAACCCTCGATCGAGGTGGGAGCGTCGACCCTTCCCGCGTCGAGCGCGTGAAACAGGCTCGACTCACGTTGGTAGAAACCCTGTGTGTGCAGCGAGTCGCGCAACCGGAGGAGATCGTAGTCGAGATGGTGGCAAAGCTCGTGGAGGAGCGTCCGGAGGAAGGTCCGGTAGGCGACGACCTGGCCCCGTTTGGCCGTCAGCATCCACACCGTAACGCGCGGGCGGCTGCGACGATCGGTCGCCTCGTAAAGGCCCTGCAGCTCGCCGCCGTGGAGCGGTGGACGACGTCGCTCGACGCGAACGACGACCGGCGGAACGCCGAGTGCACGGCAGATGCCCTCCGCGAGCTCCTGTGCGACCACCTGGACCGGGCCGGGGCGCCCGGTTGCGAGCGCCGACGGTAGCCGGGCGACGAGGGCGCGCAGGCTCGGCCCGGCGTTTAGCGGGAGGGTCGGCACACGGTCGCTCGCGGCGGCAACGCGTCGGAGGGCCGGCGGCAGGCGGCGATACCAGGCCGGGCGTGGGCCGGATTGCCCGGGGACGATCGGCATGGCGTGTCGCGAAGCTTACTCCGGCCGCGCCTCGCATCCAAATCTATGGTAGGCGGCGAGGCCATGGCCGACGCCCCCGTCGTCCGTCTGGCCAGCGCGATTCACGAGCTGGTCCGGACACACGCCGCCGCCTCACCGCCGGCGCGCGGCCTCTCCTACCTCGGCCTCGAGCACGCGAGCGGCACGGGCTTCCACCTCCTCGATGTCCTGAGCGCGCGGGGAATCTTCCGGAAGTACGAGTTCGTGCTGGATCTCGGGACCGAGCTCGGAGCCCGATCGCGGTGGCTCGCGGCGCGTCTCGGTTGCGAGGTCGTCGGGACGACGCCGTCGCCCGACGAGGCCATCGCCGCCGCGGAGCTCACCCGCCGTGCGGGGCTCGCGGGGCAGGTCCGGCTGACGGTCGCCAGCGCGGCCACCCTGCCCTTTCGCGATGCGCGCTTCACGCACGTCTGGATCGTCGAGGCGCTCCCGCGCGTTCCCGAGCCGGCGACGGCGCTGGCCGAGGCCTTCCGGGTGCTCCGCCCCGGCGGTCACCTTGCCATGCAGGAGATCGTCGTGGGGATGACCGGCCAGGTGGCCGTGCCGGGCTGGCACCTCGCCGACGAGGCCTCCCGCGCCGCGGCGCTCCGCCGTGCGGGCTTTGTCGAGCTCGAGGTGCGGGACGTGAGCGGGGAGGCGGTCGAGCGCTCCGCCCGCGTGCAGGCTGCACGCGCTCAGCTCCTCCGCCGGCTGCGGGAGGACGCCAATCGTGAGCCGGCCCTCATGGAGGTGGTGGCGCAGCGCGAGGCGCTGGCCCGCGCCCTGGCGAACGGCATGCTCCGGGTCGTCCAATTCACGGCGCGCCGGCGCGGGTGAGCCGTCAGTCGCGTTCGACGGGGTAGCCGAGCTCGGCCCAGCGCCGCCACCCGCCGTCCATCGAGCGGATGTTCCGGTAGCCCATCTGCTGGAGCGCGTCGGCGGCCAGGGCCGAGCGAAACCCTCCGCCGCAGTAGAGGACGATGTCTGCCCCCCGGTCGGGAATCACCTGCTCGATGTCGCGCTCTATGATGCCCTTGCCGAGGTGGATCGCCCCCCGGGCGCGTCCCTGCCGCCACTCCCCGTCCTCGCGCACGTCGACCAGGTGGAAGCGCTCGCCCGCGTCCTGCCGGCGGCGCACCTCCTCCGGCGTGGTCTCGCGGATGCGCTGCTTCGTCTTGGCGACCAGCTGGAGAAATCCGGGCGAGTGGTCCATCCTTCGATGGCTCCTAGTCCGGCGGCAGGCGCCGGTGCCAGTCGGTGGCGCGCTGGTAGGCGTGCCCGACGGCGAGAACGTCGGCCTCGGCGAACGGCCGGCCCACGAGCTGGAGGCTGATCGGAAGCCGGCCGCGGGTGAAGCCGCAGGGCAGAGCGAGCGCCGGCAGGCCGGTCAAATTGAACGGGCCCGTGAGACGGGTAATCGCGTCGGTCGTGCCCACCTCCACGCCGTCGAGCAGGACCTGCAGCTCCCCGATGCGTGGGGCCGGCAGTACGGTTCCGGGCGTGGCGAGGAGGTCGACACGCTCGAGCACGGCACGCATCTCCTCGTAGAGACGGGTCCGGAGTCGCTGTGCCGCCACGTAGTGGCGGGCGGTCACCACCTTGGCGAACTCGAAGTAGACGTTGGTCTCGAGTCCCAGGCGCTCGCGCCGCGCACCGATGAGCGGCTCGAGCGCCGCGCTCGCCTCGGTCAGGATGATCGCACCCAGGGCGGCGGCGGTGAGTGGCGTGAGCGTCGGCAGCGCGACGTCGGTCACCGTCGCGCCCGCATCGCGGAGATCTGCGAGCGCACGATCGAACGCGTGCACGACCTCGGGGTCCGCGACCGCTAGACAGTCGCCGCGCGGGACGCCAATCCGCACCCCGGGGAGCCCGCGCTCCAGCAGCCCGACGTAGTCCGGGACCGCTACCCGTGCGCTCGTCGGATCCGCCGGGTCGTGTCCGGCCAGCACCCCGAGGAGGAGGGCCGCATCCTCGGCCGTGCGGGCCAGGGGACCGACGTGGTCAAGCGTCCAGGAGAGCGGCGTCACACCGGCCCGGCTGACGCGACCGTAGGTCGGCTTCAGACCGGAGATGCCGCAGAAGCTCGCGGGGATGCGGATCGAGCCGCCCGTGTCGGTGCCGAGCGCCGCCGGCACCAGGCGCGACGCAACCGCCGCACCCGAGCCGCTGCTCGAGCCGCCCGGGACACGGTCCGCGGCCCACGGGTTCGTGGGTGTGCCGAGCCCGGGGTTGACTCCCGTCGGCCCGAAGGCAAGCTCGTGCAGGTGCGTCGTCCCGACAACGACCGCCCCGGCGGCGCGAAGACGCGACACGACGGTCGCATCGGTGCTCGCGGGCGCGTCTCCCTCGAAGGCCATGCTGCCGTTGGTGCGCACCACCCCCTCTACGGCCATCAGGTCCTTCACCGCGACGGGCAATCCCGCGAGCGGCCCGGCGTTCCCGCGGGCGAGTGCGGCGTCCGCGGCGCGCGCGGCGGTGAGCGCCGCCTCGGCTGTGACGGTGGCGAAGGCATGCACCCGCCGGTCCCGCTCCTGCACGCGGGCGAGCACCGCTTCCGTGACGGCGAGCGCCGTCGTCTCTCGGGCGCGGAGCGCGCGCCGAAGCTCCGCCAGGGAGAGATCGGCGAGCCCGGCGCTCATCGTTCCACGTCGGCCGGGAGGCGAGACGCCGGACAGAACGGCTCGACGTCCCGCAGATCGAGGGCGGCGAGCTCGTCGAGCGCGCCGATCAACGGACCCGCGGCGAGGAGGATCGCCTCGGCGAGCCCATCGGGGAAGTTGACCTCCGCCGCCCGGAGGCGACGCTTGAGGATCTCCGGATCGCCCATCGCCTGCCTATAAAAGGTACGCGGGCGCGACGTGCAAGCGGCCTAGCGAACCCCGGGCCTGCCCCCCGCGTCAGGTCGAGGACGCTGGCCATGCGCGGCGGCCCGGGAGGGAGGGCCCGGCAAGGGACGGGGGGCCGGCCTGGGCTGGACGTATCCCACGCTGAACCGAGCGCTGCCCGGCGCGCGCACGCCGCCGAGGCCAGGCCGCACCATCGGCCGGGCGAGCTCCCGCGCGGGCCCCGGCTGACGAACCTGGGTTGCGAAGGTGGAGGCCAGACGGCCTTCGCCTGGGGCGGGCCGCGGCTCGCCGAGGGCAGTGGCGCGTCGCGGGTGCAGCT
>VBLA01000083.1:4749-10393 GCA_005879245.1 Deltaproteobacteria bacterium | reverse complement strand
CTCGTGCCGTTCGCGGAGCGCCCGGGCCAGACGCCGGAGCGTTCGCGCCTTGGTGCGGTAGAAGCCGACCGGGTAGATCGCGCGCTCGATGGCGCGGGGAGAGAGGCGGAGGAGTCCCGCCGGCGTGCGCGCCAGGCGGAAGAGTCGGCGGCTGGCCGGACCGGTGGTCTCGTCCCGCGTGCGGAGGGAGAGGAGGCAGGAGACGAGGACCTGGAACGGGTCCCGGCCGGCGGCGGCGAACTCGGTCACCACCGGTGCCCGCCACTCCGGGAGGGCACGCCGCAACCGGGCGAGGGTACGGTCGACGTCCACGGCTCGGCCCCCCCACCGGGCCCATATCATGACCCGGGGGGGCAGGAAGGTCGAGGGAGGACGTCGACAGCCCTTTTTCGCGCTTGCGGTTTGCGTTATCGTCGCCCCGAGGTTTTTGATGGCGCTCCGCTTCCCGTCGCTCGCCTTCTTCGAGGCGCTCCAGCGTGAGATGCGAGCCGAGCGAGAGCGCTTCGCCCGCCTCGGCTTCTTCGACACCATCTTCGGCATCCGCGTGCTCCCCGAGAGTCCGGGCGCGGCGGCAGAGTTCGTCCTCGGCTTCGAGGTGTTCGACTGCGTCCGCGTTGCCGAGGGCCTCGCCGGGGTCGAGACCGACTTCGTCGCGGAGGGCTCGTTCAGCGCCTGGCGCGAGATGCTCGACAACATCCACGCACTGGGCGCCGCCGACGCCGCCCACAGCTTCAACACGCTCACACATTTCGGCGAGCGGCTCTCAGTCCGCTACGACGACCCTGACCGTCACGACAAGGTGTACCGCTTCGCGGAGAGCATCCAGGAGTTCCTCGACCTGTCGGCCCGTTTCGACTTCGACTACCCCGACGGCTCGCGCCCCCCGGCTCGCCGTCAACTCAGGAGGACTGCCACGTGAGCTACCTCAGCACGACCGACTTCGCCGAAGATCAAAAATTCGTCGACCGCTTCCGGCAGACGATGCGGGGGGATCTCGAGCTCTCCTGGATGGACGTTGCGCGCGAGCCCGTGTCCTGCCGGCCGCAGAACGAGCGCCGCGGCCTCACCTTCCGCGATCTCGACGTCGGCAGCTACGGCTTCACCGAGATGCCGGAGCGGATCCGCCAGAATCGGAGCTTCGCGCCTCGCGGCGCGGCCCTGCCGCCCGGGCTGCCGGACCTCCAGGCGGAGGTGAACCGCAAGAGCGAGGTCTGGGCCTACAACGTCGAGGGCTACTACGAGGAAGCGATGACCCGCCAGTGGAACGCCACGACGGACATCCCCTGGGACGAGCTCCAGCAGACGGAGCTCCCGGAGGAGATCGGCAAGGCCTACGCGCAGCTCCTCACTTTCCTGACCGAGGTCGAGATGATCGCCACCGACGTCCCCGCCAAGTGGATGGGGCGTCTCAACGCCGACTTCTTCGAGGTGAAGAATTTCATCGCGACGCAGGCGATGGACGAGGCGCGGCACACCGAGATCTTCCGTAAGCGAGCGTTGTCGACCGGGTACGGCCTCATGCGAGCGAGCGCGCACAACGAGTTCAACCTCAAGTTCCTGCGCGACGCGGACAGCTTCGCCGAGGCCTCGCTCGCGCTTCACCTGCAGGCGGAGGGCATGGTCCTGACGCTCTTCCGCTTCAGCGAGTACATCTCGCCGACGGAGGGCGATAAGAAGCTCTTCCGGCTGGTCATGCAGGACGAGGCCCGCCACGTCGGCTACGGCATGCAGCACCTGAAGTGGGTACTCGACCATTTCCCCGAGCGGCGCGAGCTCATCCACCACCATCTCGACGAGGCCGAGAACTTCGTCTTCGGCGGCGGCTACGCGACTGAGGTCGTGGAGCCGTTCATCATCCTCTCCGGCAAGGGCCTCAAGAAGGAGCAGATCGCCGAAGGCGTCCGCATCACCAACGCGTTCCAGCTGAAGCAGATCGAGGAGTACTTCGAACGCCTGGCCAAGTGCGGGCTGCCGGAGCGGCGCGAGCGGTCGCGCCTCTGGAGACTGGTCGACCTCAATCGCCAGGCGATGGCCGCCATCGCCCCCTCCACCAGCGTGCCCCACGCATGACAGACACGATCCGAAGAGGCACGATCCGAAGAGGCACGTTGCGGACACGCACGCTCCGGAGGCTGACCGCGAGAGCGGTCGCGCTAGCCGACGGGGTCCGGGGGCATCGGAAGCGCGCAGGGCGCGCAGCGCCCGAGCACTGCACGGGCCCCCGGGTCTAATGTCCTACTACGCCGAGAAGGACTTCTTCGATGATCCGGCGCTCCTCGAGCTCGTCCAGCAGGTGCTCTCCGGCAATCTCACCCTGAAGTGGTACGAGGTCGAGACCACGCGGGTCCGCGCCCGGCCGGCCGACCCCGCCCGCGGCCTCACCTACCAGGACTGCAACCTCGGGCCCTACGGCTACGACGCCATTCCGGAGTTCCTGCGCGACCGGTACAGCATGGCCGCACGCGGGAGCGTCCTGGTCGAGAAACTCCCCGACCTCGGCTACACCATCAATCGACGGAGCGACGTCTGGGCCGACAACGTCGCGGAGCTCTACGAGGAGGCGAAGGCCCGCCGCTGGGCGCCGGCGGTCGACATCCCCTGGGCGGAGCTTCTCGCCGAGCCGCGGCCGGTGCGGGACGCCGCGATGGCACAGGCGTGCACGCTCCTCGAGGAAGTGGCCCTGGTCGCAATGGAGGCGCCCGGACGCTGGGTGTTCTCGATCAACCAGGAGTTCATCGAGCAGAAGAGTTTCCTCTGCGCGCAGATGCTCGACGAGGCCCGCCACGTGGAGGCGTGCCGCAAGCGCGCGCTCGTATCGGGTAAGGGCCTCGGCCGCGCCAGCGCGACCGCCGAGCAGGCCCTGAAAGAGCTCCTCTCGGCGGAAACGTACCCGGAAGCGTCACTCGGGACCAACCTCCTGCTCGGCAGCTTCGTGCTCGCGATGTACCGCGCACTGGCGACCCTGGCCGATACCCAGGCGGATCGTTTGTTCGGCACCCTCTCGGCGCAGGACGTGGCGCGCTCGGTCGCCTACGGGATGGGCCACATGCGCTACCACCTCGCCCATCAGCCGGGTAAGGCGGAAACGCTGTCCGACTACCTCGATCGCACCGAGCACACCGTCGTCGGTATCGTCGGCAGCTCGGAGTTCCTGGAGCCGCTCGTCCTCCTCGCCGCCGGCGCACGTGACGCCGCCGCACTCGCGCGCGGTGCCACCTTCGCCCGTCGCTGGTTCACGACGGCACTCGAGCAGTACTTCGAGCGCTGCGAGGCAGTGGGGTTGACGGGCCGGCGCCAGCGGAGCCGTCTGTCGCGGCTGGCCGCCTCCCTCGCCGCCTGACGGCCACGTCCCGGAGCTCGCCCTGGCGGCTCTCTCCCGTCGCGACTCCGTCGCCGGCTCGGCGCAGGCCAGGAGCCTCGGGGTCGCCTTTCACGCCGACTGGCAGGCACTCGTCGCCGACCCCGCGGTCGAGGCGGTGATCGCCGTCGTGCCGCCAACCCTCCACCCCCCGATCGCCGCAGCGGCGGTCGCCGCGCGGAAGCCGTTCCTGATCGAGAAGCCCCTCGCCCCGACCGGTGCCGCCGCCCGAGACGTGGCGCAGAGCATCCGCGCCGCCGGCGTCCCTTGCCTGATGGCTCACACGCTCCGCTGGAACACGGTCGTGCGCGCCCTCCGTGACCGCCTGCCCGAGCTCGGCCCGCTCCGCGCGCTCGGCCTGAGTCAGCGTTTCGAGCCCTCGTCCCTCGGCTGGATCGACGACCCGGCGGTCTCGGGGGGCGGGATCATCCTGCACACCGGGGTCCACAGCTTCGATCTCGTGCGCTGGCTCACGGGACGCGAGGTCGTGCGCGTGTGGTGCCGCGTGCTGCGCGCGGACACGTCCCGCACGGAGGACAACTTCGTCGCGATCCTCGAGCTCGAGGGTGGCGAGCCGCTGGTGACGGTCAGCGGTTCCCGCTCGACCGCGGGGCGCTCGGGGTTGGTCGACGTCGCCGGCGCGCGGGGACAGCTGGTCGGCGACCATGCCCTCGGCTTCGCTTACGCGGTGCGGGGGCTCGAGCGCTCCCCGCTGGCACTCCCCGACATGGTTCCGACCGTGCGAGAGGCCCTCAGGGCCTTCGCCCGGCTCTTGGTCGCCGGAGAGCCGCCACCGGTGACGGTCGAAGACGGGGCCCAGGCGGTCCTCATCGCCGAGGCCTGCCGGGCGTCGGCCGACGCGGGGCAGCCGCGAGTCGTCCCGCTCCTCGGCCCTGCCGCCTGAAATGGTCGGGGGGTAGTTGACACGCCCAGGCGGGCTAGCCTAATTGAATGGAGATTCAGTCATGAAGCTCGCCTCAGCGCCGGCCCCGACCGGTAATCGCTTCGAGCGTCGTCGGCAACGAACCCGCAGCGAGCTGGTCACGGCCGCGACGCGCGTGCTGGCCAGGAAGGGCTTCCACGAGACGAAGGTGACCGACATCGCGGCGGCCGCCGACGTCGGCGTAGGGACCTTCTATCTCCACTTTCGGGACAAGGAGGCGCTCTTCCACGCCGTGGTCGCGGAGACGGCCGCGCGCCTGAAGGCCACCGTCGATGCGGCTCGGGAGCGTGCCGACGGCCCCGTCGATCAGGTGCTGGCCGCCAATGCCGCCTTCTGCCGCTTCGCGGAGCAGAACCGCGAGGTCTTCAAGATCGTCTTCGGCCATGCAGCGGCGTACGACGACGTCATCCGTCGCGCGCAGGCACTCTTCGCCGGCGACATCGAGGCGACCGTCCGCGAAGGTGTCGCGAGCGGTGCCTTCGCTGCGCTGCCACCCGCCGCGGTCGCGCAGGCCGTGGTCGGCATGGCAACGCAGATGCTCTCCTGGTGGGCCGAGCACGAGGCGGTCTCGATCCAGACGGTGCACGATACCCTCTCAACCATGGCGCTCCGCGCCCTCTGCGCAACGCCCCCAACGTCCCCGGACAAAGGAGTCTCCGATGGCTGAAGCCGCTCTTCGCCCCTCACCCGCCGACGACTCGCTGGAGCGCCTGCCGACCGAGTTCGACCTCTGTTACACCTGGAACTACGACACGGTGCGCCAGGAGCTGGGGAACCTCTACGAGAAGGCCAAACGCGACCAGTGGAACGCGACCGACCAGCTCCCCTGGTCGCTCGATGTCGACCCCGAGGCCGAGAACATCCCCGACATCCAGATCCCCGTCTACGCGACCCACATCTGGGACAAGCTCACACCCGGCGAGGTGAAGAAGGTCCGGCGCGAGGCGCTCTCCTGGACGCTCTCGCAATTCATGCACGGCGAGCAGGGGGCGCTCCTGGCGACCGCCCAGATCGTCGACGCCACGCCCTGGATCGAGTCGAAGTTCTACGCCGCCAGCCAGGTGATGGACGAGGCTCGCCACGTCGAGGTCTACTCCCGCTACCTGCGTGAGAAGCTCACGCGGGCTTACCCCATCAACCGGCACCTGAAGACGTTGCTCGATCAGATCCTCACCGACGGACGGTGGGACATGAAGTACCTCGGCATGCAGATCATGGTCGAGGGGCTGGCGATGGCGGCCTTCGGATACATGCACAAGCTCTGCCGCGAGCCGCTCCTCACCGAGCTCACCCACTACGTCATGAGGGACGAGGCGCGACACGTTGCCTTCGGCGTGCTCTCG
>VBLA01000083.1:0-4689 GCA_005879245.1 Deltaproteobacteria bacterium | reverse complement strand
CGAAGGTCGTGCCCAACGTGAAGCGTCTCGGGCTCCTCACCCCGTTCGTCCGCGAGCGCTTCGCCGAGCTCGACATCCTGCAGTTCGAGAACGAGGAGCCTTCGGCCTGAGGCCGCTTCCGCGGGCAGCCGTCTGGAGGCTCGGCCCCTGGGCGGTCACGCTCGCGATCTTCGCGTTCCTCTTCTGGCGGGTGCCGGTCGGGCAGGTGGCCGCGACCGTGGCGGGCGCCCGCTGGGGACGCTTCCTGCTCCTCATGGGCCCCTACGTGGCCTTCTACTTCCTCGTCGACACGTTCGTCGTGCAGCAGGCGGTCGGCTGGTTCAACGTCCGCGTCGCCTATCGCGACATGCTGCCCGTGCGCGCGACGAGCTACATCCTCTCGCTCGTCAACACGCAGCTCGGGCAGGGTGGGCTCGCCCTCTACCTCCATCGCCGCCACGACCTCCCCTTCTGGGAGATCACCGGGACGGTCGTGTTCCTCTCCTTCGTCGAGGTCTACCAGCTCGCGTTCTACTCGTTCATCGGCGCGCTCGTCGGCGGTGAGCTCGGGCGGGGAGCGCCGGTCTGGGTGTACGCCGGGCTCGCCGGCTACCTCGTCTTCCACCTCTGGTTTTTCGCGCGGCCGCGGAGCGGTCCGCTCGGTCGGGCGCGCGTCCTCGCCACCTTCTACAAGGCACGCCCGAGTCACTACCTCCGCCTCCTGCTCTACAAGACCCCCAACCTGCTCGCCGCCGTGACGGTGCACTGGCTCGCGCTGCCTCTCTTCGGGATGGCCGTGCCGTTCGCCCGGCTCCTCGCCTTCCTGCCACTCGTGTTCTTCTTCGCGGCGTTGCCGATCGCCGCCGCGCATCTTGGGCCGAGCCAGGCCGCCTGGGTCTACTTCTTCCGCAGCTCCGCACCGGAGGCCGGACTCGTGGCCTACAGCCTGGCGGCTCACTTCGCGTTCATGCTGATGAACGCGCTCATCGGCCTCCTCTTCCTGCGCAGGGCGACGAGAGAGATTTAACATTCCCGGGGGTCCGTGCGGTGCTCGCGCGCTTCGCGCGCTCCGCTCCTCCGATACCCCCGGACCCCCGTCGCTCGCCCGCGGCAAAGCCGCGGGCGGCTCCCACTCAGCGTTCTCGCCCCGCCTCGGTGCGTCGGGGGACGAGGTGGTCGACGACGGCTGCCAGGTTGAGGACGATGATGAGCAGACTCGCGAAATGAAGGACTCGGTCCACTCCGCTGCCCGGGAGCGCGACCACACCGGCGAGGACGCCCGCGAGCGCGTAGTTTCCGACGCCGGCCGCGTGGCCGACCGCCGAGTACGCGACCTGCCCCGCGCGCGCCGACGCCAGTGCGTAGCTACCGACGGCGGCCACGATGGCGACCGGCGTGGCCCAGGGGACGAAGCCGAGCGCCGCACCGCTCGTCGCCGCACCGAGCACGAAGGCGACGTCCGCTCCGAAGTCGAGCATGGCGCCGTGGCGACTCGCCTTCCCGCTCCGTCGGGCAACCCGACCGTCGAAGAAGTCCGTCGCGGCTGCCACCAGAAAGAGGAGGAGCGGGGTCGATCCTCCGTCGGGCCGGTCGGCCGCCCGGGCGAGCGCGGGCGGGAACGCCGCGGCCGCGGCGAGCCGCGCGACGCCGAGTGCGTCGGCCGCTCGCGACACTACCGCTTTGCCCCCTCCGTGACCCGGATCGGCCGACGGCGGCGATCGCGCCGCAGGAGCACGTAGAGGGCACCTGCGCCGCCGTCACAGGGCCGGGCGGTGGCGAAGGCGAGCACGAGCCGCGCCGACGCACCACGCGCCAGCCACACCTTCAGCCGCTCCTTCAGGACCGGGGTCTGGTCCTTGGAGTTCCTCCCCCGACCATGGACGAGCAGCACGCAGCGGTGCCCCGCGCGCACCGCGTCCGCGAGAAAGCCATCGACCGCGGGACGCGCCTCGTCCGCAGTGAGGCCGTGCAGGTCGAGGTAGGCCTGCCAGGAGAAATCGCCGCGCCGGAGACGACGCAGCAGGCGCGGATCGAGGCCGACGATGGCCCCTTCTACGTACTCACGGGTGTCGCTGACGTCGAACCCGGCGCCGCCGTTCACGAGCTCCGAGAGCGCCGCGAGCGCCTCAGCCTCCTCGCTGACGGGGGCCCGAGGCCCGCCAGCCGGCCGGGGCGGGTCGACACGGGCACGCGAGCCGCCCAGCGGGACGACGCCTTCCATGGCGCTCGCAAACGCGTTCGGCTCATCGACCGGAACGCTCTTCGGCGCCACCCGAGGCGGGGGAACCGTGGGCACGCGCACCCGCTTCCCGAGGTCGGCGAAGGGAGCGTTCAGAGCCTGCGGCCGGCGACTGCGCTGTCCTGGAGTCGTCGGCGTGCCGGCCGGGCGTCCCCCGCGGCGGGCCATGCGGACGCTTTAGCACAACCGTCCGAGCGACCGAAGGTCGCCCCGGGGTCGCGCGGACCGGCGGGCTAGGCTCGCAGGCGGAGCGGGACGCGCACCTTGAAGCGCGATCCGGCGCCGACCTCGCTCTCGACGTTGATCTCGCCGCGTAGCTCGGTCAGGAGCCGCTTCACGATGTAGAGGCCGAGCCCGACTCCTCCGTGCCGCCGCGTGTTGGCCGCCTCGACCTGGCGGAACATGTCGAAGATGACGGGCAGATCCTCGTGGCGGATGCCGATACCCGTGTCGGCCACGGTGAAGAGCATCGCGCCCTCCGTCTGATCCGCCGCCACGGTGACGGCACCGCGCTGCGTGAACTTGATGGCGTTCCCGATCAGGTTCTTCAGCACCATCCGGAGCTTTGACCGGTCGGTCTCCAGGACGGGGAGATCGGTGGCGAGCTGCCAGCGAATCTCCAGGTGGTCGTGGTCGAGACCGGCCGCGGTCTCCACCTGGAGCTGCGAGAAGAGCTCGGAGACGGAGACCTGCTCGACCGTCACGCGCGATTTGCCTGCCTCGAGGCGATTCAGATCGAGGGTCGCGTTGATGAGATCGAGCAGCTCGCGGGTGCTCCGTTGCATGCGCCCGAGCACGCCGCGCTGTTCCTCGACCAGTCCTCCGAAGGCGCCCTCGAGCAGCAGGTCGGTGTAGCCCATGATCACGTTCAAGGGCGTGCGGAGCTCGTGGGACATCGTGGCGACGAATTCCGACTTGAGGCGGCTCGCCGCACGCGTGTCCGCCACCAGCCGGACGTTCTGGAGAGCGATGGCGGCCTGGTCGGCGAGGCTACGCGCAAGGGCAGTATGGTGCGGCGAGGCGGCGGGCCCGGCCGTCCAGACGAGCATGAGGACGCCCGCCCGCTCCCGGCCCCGTTCGATCGGCACGCAGAGCTCCGCCACGGCGCCGCCCTCGGCCCCGACGGTCCGCGCCAGGCGCTCCGCCCACACCGGCTCCAGGCGCACGGTGCTGCCGTCGGTCTGGTACGCCTCGGGCGCGAGCTCGAGCCCCACCAGCACGTCGAGGCGCGCGGCGTTCCGTCCCTGTGCGGCCTCGATGCGGTAGACGGCCTCGCGGGCTCGCCAGAGGGCGACCACCACCGCATCCGCACCCGTCGCTTCGAGGGCGCGGCCCGTCAGCAACGCGAGCAGCTGGTTCTCGTCTGGGGCGAGGTTGAACTCGCGCGCCACCTCGAGCAGTGTCATCGCCAGCGCTGCCGCGTTCCGCTCCTCGTCGTGGAGGCGGAGATTGTCGAGCGCCAGCCCGCCCTGCCGGGCAATGCCCTCGAGGAACGCGATCTGCCGCCCGTCGAAGCGGTCCGGCCGCTCGCTGCGGCGCGCGACGAGAAGACCGTAGACGCGGCCGGCGTGGTTGAGCGGCGCGACGATCAACCGCCCCTCCTGCTTCGCCTCCCGATAGGGCGACGGCACCTGGTCCGGGTCCTGCGCGATGGCGAAGCGGAGCCCTCGCCACTCCTCGACCTCGGCGGGCGCCATCCCATCATGGGCGGTGGTCGCGAACTGCCCCGCCTCGCCGTCCCAGCGGAGCACCGTCGCCCGATCGACGCCCAGGAGCTCGCGCGTCAGCCGGCAGATCGCCACCACCAGCTCGCCGTACGGCGCCCCGTGCGCGATCTCTTGTGATACGCGCAGCAGCGCCCGCACGCGCTCCGCTTCCTCTTGCAGCCGCTCGACCAGCGTGGCCCGTTCGATTGCTGCCGCCGCCTGCGCGGCGATGAGCTCCGTTCGGAGCCGCCAGGTGGCGACATCGCGCGGTCTACCGCCGTCGCCGGAGGCGAGGACGCCGAGCACCCGGCCGTCGCGCCCCATCAGGGGCTGGGCAAGCACGCGTCGCACCCCGCTCACCACCACGCCCGGATGGATGACACACCCGTCGTCGTCCCCGTCGTCGCGCAGCACCGGCTCGCCATCGCGAGCGGCGAGCGTCGTCGCGTAGGTCGGCTCGGCGATCGGGAGCGGGGTCAGGGCGACGCCCGCCGCCGGGGGATCGAGCGCCCGAGGGACGAGCTGCTCGCCCTCGAGGAGGGCGATCATCACCGCGTCGCAGGCAACGAGTGGCCGCGTGCGCTGGCAGACGAGCGCAAGCGTCGCCTCGAGACCGTCGCGGGTCTGGCCGGCGGTCGCCAGCTCCGCGACCACGGCCTGGAATTCGGCGACCGCCCGCGCCCGCTCCGCCTCGTCGCCCAGCTCTCGCTCTCTCGCCCGTGCCCGCCACAACGCGGCGCAGACGAGGGCGATGAGCAGGCCCGC
>VBLA01000082.1 GCA_005879245.1 Deltaproteobacteria bacterium | reverse complement strand
GTCGTCTGGCCGGAGAACGCCGTCAGCTTCCTCCTCGCGCCGAACCCGCGTTTCGGCCGCGCCGCGGCCGACATCCTCGGGAGCGGCGGGCCCGGGCTGCTCCTCGGCGGGCCGCGCTACGTGGCCGACGGCGACGGCCACGTGCGGTTCTTCAACTCCGCGTACCTGCTCGCGGCAAACGGCGAGCCCGTGATGGTCTACGACAAGCGCCACCTCGTGCCCTTCGCCGAGTACGCCCCGTTGCCCCGCGTGCCCTGGCTCGGCTGGCGGTTCGACGCGCCGGGGGACTACACGCCGGGCGTCGTGCCGACGATCTTTCCCGATCCCGCGCCCTTCGGCGTGCTCATCTGCTTCGAGGCGATCTACCCCGAGCTGGCGCGTGACCTCGTCCGGCAGGGCGCCCGGTTTCTTCTGAACCTGTCCAACGACGCGTGGTTCGGGACCAGCGCCGGTCTCGAGCAGCACCTGGCGATGACGGTGTTTCGGGCGGTCGAAACCCGACGAGCTCTCGCGCGCGCTACCAACACGGGAGTGACGGCGCTCGTGGCCCCGTCGGGGCGCATCCAGGCCCGCTTCCCGACCGGCGTGCGCGGGGCCTGGGTCGTCCAGGTCCCGCTGCGCGACGGCCTTTCCTTCTACGTGCGGGTGGGCGATCTCTTCGCCTGGTTCACGACCCTCGGGGCACTGGTTGCCCTGGCCGCCGCGGGCCGCCCCCGGTAGCGGGATAACCCCCATGCCTTGTGGCAGAAGCCCCAGCGTCAGCTTGGCCGCCCGCGTCAGGAGGCCGGAGTTCCTTGCCTTCCCGACGTGGCACCTGCCTTGCTCAACGCTCCTCCCGTGGGCCGCCGCATCCTCATCCTCGAGGACGAACCGCTCCTCACCAAGCACCTCCGACGCCTGTTGGCCGCTCGGGGCTACGATGTGCACGTCGCCGATACCGTCGGGGCGTTCCTCGCTGATGCCCGACGGCAGCGCTTCGATGCCCTCCTCCTCGATCTCTCGCTGCCCGACGGGGACGGTCTCAGCGCCTGGGCGGAGGCCCGGTCGGCTCAGGAAGGGGCGGTCGCCGTGATGATGACGGCCTACCGCTCGCCCGAGGTCGCCAGGAGAGCACAGGACCTGGGAGTCCGGGCGCTCCTGCCGAAGCCGCTCGAGGTGCCCCTGCTCCTCGCGGCGCTCGGGGCGGAGACGCCGATCCCGCGGGTCTAGGAGCCGAGGGGAGCCGACGCGCCGCCGGCCGCCCGGCCAGCCGGGCGGTTCCACGCGCACCGCACGCACCTTCTCCCCGACGCGCGCGACGAAGCCCTCGTGCACCGCGCTCCTCGACGTACGCGCTCGCTTCGCCGCCACCGCGTTCCCCGCCGTCGGCGCCGGGATCGCCTCGCCGACGCTGAGCGAGAAGGGAAAGCTCTGACCGTCACGACGGCTCTTCGCCGAGGGGGCCAGCGGCTTCCCGCGGGTGCACGTCCGCCCCGCTCCTCCTCGTCGGCAAGAAGGCGCGGGTGAGCCACTTCCCGCTCGGCGTCGTCGGCATCATCGGCCCCTAACGACCGCCCGGGTTTCCGGTGGACGCCGGGCCGGTGGATGGTCCGCCGGGGGTTTGTGCAGCGAGTGCTCGCGCGGTGAGCACCCAGCACGAGCCGAGGGCTCGCCGCGCCTCGAACGTGTGTGGTCGGCACTGCTGGTCGGCATCTTGCTATCGTGGGCATGAAGCGGATCGACGCGATCATCAAGCCCTTCAAGCTCGATGAGGTGAAGGACCGGCTCACCGAAGCGGGAGTGCGGGGAATCACGGTGAACGAGGTGAAGGGTGTCGGCCGCCAGAAGGGCCACACCGAGCTCTACCGCGGATCGGAGTACGTGATCGACTTCCTTCCCAAGGTGCAGATCTCGATTCTGGTGTCCGATGAGCGCGTCGGGGAGACGGTGGCGGCGATCGTGGCCGGAGCGCGCACGGGACGCATCGGGGACGGCAAGATCTTCGTGACGGCGGTCGAGGACGTGGTACGCATCCGGACGGGGGAACGAGGGGCGGACGCGATCTAGGCGGAGCGCACGTTCGAGAACGAGCGGATGGAGGAGGCGACCGAGATGCTCGAGCGGGCCGTGAGGTCGAGCGGGGTCAGCCGCGGGGAGAGAGCACGTGCCGTCCCCTAGACCTGCCGTCCTGAAGAGCCCGAGCGGCGCAACCATCCTCGCGTTCCCGCGCGTGCGCCGACCCCCGCGGCGGAGGTGGTGGAGGCGATTCCTCGGCTGGATCCGCTACGGATCGGTAGCCGTCGCGAGACCACGGTGATCGCCGCCGACGCCGACATCTCCTCGGTCAACTGTCGTCTCGCCGCAGCCGCGGAGGGTGGCGAGACGCTCGAGGTCATCCTCGTCCTGCGCGGCAAGGTCCGACGAGCCACCGGCTCGGGCCGCTGGCGCATGCAGCTCGAGGGTCGGCGCGTGCTCACCTTCCAGGCCGACTGCGTGCTGGCCACGACGGCTGTAGCGCGCCGTCTGCGCTGACGGCCCTCTCGGACGCGGGCTGCGAACCGTTCCGCGGTGAACGCTTTCGCGACGCTCCGTCGAAAAGTTGACGTCAGGCGGCGCGGCGCGGCGCGACCCGAAGCGGGTGCGTTGTCCCCGCATTCGCGACCGGAAGGAGACCGCGATGGGCCGTCCGGTAGCCCGCCAGACGGCGCCCCAGGACGTCGTCCTCGCGCGTCGCGGGCTCGTAGCGGAAGAAATATCCGCCCGGGCTGGGCCTGAGTTTCGCCTGTGTATGAAAGGCGCTCAGGCGAGCCCGGAGGTTACCGCCCGCCGATCCGATGTACTTGACGGTGCGCACCAGGTTCGCGACTTCGAAGATTGCAGCCGCTTCCGGCAGGGCGGCAATCGTTGCCGGGGTGAGACGGCGCCACCTGCTGGGTTCCTGGTTCATGGGGCGGGGCTTCAGCAACATGTGTGCCAAGCGATTGACGCGGGTCGGTCACATGGCACGGACGTCTAGCGGTACGCCATGGCAGCGCGCCGGCAAAAGCGTGAAGCTCCGCGACGCGCCTTCGACGGGTTCGAGCGGCGCGAGTGCCGCGGCCGCCGCGGCGGCGTCCCGTACCGTCAGGACGAGACCCATGAATCCCTCGCCCACCGCCTCGACGCGGCTGCGAAAGGCGGCCGCCTCCATGCTCGCCGTGTGCGCGTCGGCGGCGAGGAAGACGAGGCGTACGGCGCCGGCGCTGACGGCCGCGGCGACCAGTCCGGACGGAGCGGCTGCCGGGGCACGGGGGAGCGCGAAGGCCTCGGCGAAGAGCTGCGCCGCGCTCGCCGCCTCTCGGGTCTGGATCGTCACCTCGTGCAGGGAGAGATCGGCGAGCGCTCCGGAACGCTTCGGCGCGTGGTGCTGCTCTCCCGCGGGGGGCTGCGCGAACTCGACGAGCGCGCCCCGGGTGCCCTTCGGATGGAGAAAGCAGATCTGGCCGGCAAGTCCCGGGCGCGGCCGCTCATCGATCAGCGGCAGGCCGCGTGTACGCGCGGCGGTGAGATCGGCGGCCACGTCGTCGCTCTCGAGGCAGACGTGGTGCAGCCCCTCGCCGCGTTTCGCGAGGAAGCGGCCGACACCGGTGTCGGCGCCGATCGGCTCGAGCAGCTCGATCTCGCTGTTGCCGATCGGCAGGAGCGCGGCCCGCACGCCCTGGTCCTCGATCGTCGCCTGCTTCGCGACCTCGAGCCCGAACCGGTCGCGCCAGAGGGCGAGCCCGTCCTCGAGCCGGCGCACGACGAGCCCGACGTGATGAACGCGCGAGAGCATCGGTCTAGGCCAGGCGTCGGAGCAGGATCCAGTCGTTCGGCACGGGCGGTGTCTTCGAGTAGTCGTAGAATCCGCCGCCGCTCTTGCGACCGAGGAAGCCCGACACGACGAGGCGGCGGAGGATCGGCGGCGGCGCGAAGCGCGCCTCGCGGTATTCCTCCTGGAGGTTCGTCGCCATGTGGAAGACGATGTCGAGTCCGATGAAGTCGGCGAGCGCGAGCGGCCCCATCGGGTGATTGGCGCCGTTCTGCATGGCGGCGTCGATCTCGGCGATGCCGGCGATGCCCCGCTCGAGGCTCCCGATCGCGTCGACGAGGAAGGGCACTAGGAGGCGGTTCACGATGAAGCCGGTCGAGTCGGAGACCACGACGGGTGCCTTGCCGAGCGCGCGGGCGAACTCGACCATCACGCTCACCACCTCGGCCGCGGTGCGCACCGTCGGCGCCACCTCGACCAGCTTCATGGCGTGGACCGGATTGAAGAAGTGGAGCCCGAGGAAGCGTGCCTGGCGCGGCCGCTCCACGGCGGTGGCGATCTCGGCAATGCAGAGGGTCGAGGTGTTGGAGGTGAAGATCGCCTCCGGGTTCACGATCTCGTCGAGGGTGCGGAAGAGTTGCCGTTTCGTCGGGAGGTCCTCGACGATCGACTCGATCACGAGGTCGACGTTCGCGAGCTCGTGGAGGTGTGTCGTCCAGCGGAGGCGCTCGAGCAGGGCACCGTGATCGGCTGCCGACAGCCGTCCCTTCTCGACATCGCGCTCGAAAGCCTTCTCGACCTTGCCTCGCCGCTCGTCGAGTGAGCCGCCCGTCGCCTTGGCGATGACGGTCTCACAGCCCGCCCGCGCGGTCGCCTGGGCGATGCCGAGGCCCATCTGGCCCGCGCCGAGCACTCCCACCCTGCGGATCGCCATCACGCTCTCCTTCTCAGCCGTGGGCGGCCTGATGCTCCCGTGCGAGCCGCCGGATGCTCTCGATCATCTCCTCGAGCGAGGACTCCTGCCCGAAGATCGCCGCAACCCCGGCTGCGCGCAGCGCCGGGCGGTCAGCTTCGGGGATGACCCCACCCAGCACGACCGGCACGTGCACGCCGCGTTCGGTGAGCAGCTGCATGAGCCGTTGCACGATCGGGCCGTGCGCTCCCGAGAGGAGCGAGAGCCCGATCACGTCGACGTCCTCCTGGAGCGCGGCCTCCGCCACCATCTCCACCGTCACGCGCAACCCGGTGTAGATCACCTCCATCCCCGCATCGCGCAGGGTGTTGGCGATCACCTTCGCGCCCCGGTCGTGGCCGTCCAGGCCGGGCTTGGCCACGAGCACGCGGATGGGTCGGCCGGCGGTCATGGGCGTTCACGGGCGGCGCAACTCTGGACGCTCGACGGCGAGGGGCTCCCGGTCACGCCCCGCTAGCTACAATTTTTGGCCGGGCCAGGGAAAGAGGCCGAGCGCAGTCCGCTAGAGGGCCCCGGCCATGAGCACGGTGCGGCCGAGGAGCTCGTCGTCGGCGCCGTTGCGCTTCGCCAGGTCCTCGATTGCCCGCCAGGCCAGGTGGCTCGGCGCGGCGTGGCCATTCTCCCAGCGATTCACCGTGGACAGCGTGACCTGAATCCGGCGCGCGAACTCCTCCTGGGTCATGCCGAGCCTCTGCCGAAGGTTGCGAACCGTCTGTCCTGTTCTCTCTACCATGTTATATTTCCTGCCCGTCTTCGTTTATTTTGGGAGCCCGGTCCGCTTGCCGCGCCCCATGTTCGGCGGCACGTTGTCCCATTCGGAGAGCGCCACTGTCAAGCGCGAAGTGCGGGCTACGGCGCGTGGGTTAGGGGGCGGCACAGAGGCTGCTGTGCTGGCTGCTATGGCAAGGTGGTATGGGTATGTTTTGGTAGGAAGATAGTGTGAAAACCCTTGACACCACCGACGCGCCCTGCCTATGCGAGAGCGAGGCGTGGCGGGCCGAAGGCTCATGAAGAACCCGAACGACATACGGATGCGCACGGTGGGTGGGTGTGCGCGCGCGGTGCGGGGTGCCATCTCGCTCGCCATCGTGGCGGGCCTTGCGCTCGGGCTGATCGCCCGCGAGGTCCGCGCCGCGGCGACCACGCCAACGCTCATCCTCACCACGGCGGCGCCCGCCGTCGTCGGAGGGGCGCGCGCGGTGGCGTTCGAGGGCAGGTTCGATTTCCCGAATGCGCTCGAGGTCGGCTACCCGCTCGAGCTCGTGATCTTCCAGGGCGCGCACTTCGTCCGGTACCCGATTGCGGGAACGGCGCACGTGGGCGACAGCGCCGCGCTCCTCGCCGGACACCTCGACGAGGACGACGTGCCGACCTTCGACCTGGAGGGCGCGGAGGCGCCGGCCGACGTCCGTATCGTCACCTTCGTCCCCGACCGGCTACGCGTGACGCTCCCCGCGACCTTCACCGCGGGGCGCGTCACCGCCGTGCTGTTCGCCTCTGTCCCGCACGGCGCGGTCGTCTCCAACCCCATCGTTTTCCTCCTCCCGTGAGCGGTTCCATGGGGCAGGTGACACCACGACGCGTCCTGACGGTGCTGGCCGGCGCCGTCCTTCTCGGCCTCTTGCCCGCACGCGTGGGGGCGCAGGCGTTCCCGATTTTCCGAGGCGATCCAACCGATCCCGGGACCTATCAGGCACGCATGATCCTTCCCGGCGTCCCGCTCATGGTGCCACGCGGCGGCGACCGCTTCGCCGCCGATCCGTCGATCGAGGGCGACGTCGACCTGGTCGTCCGCGCGG
>VBLA01000208.1 GCA_005879245.1 Deltaproteobacteria bacterium | reverse complement strand
GGTGAGCGCCTCGCCGGGGTCGAGGAGGCGGCAGTTGGACGGATGGAGGCCGGCCTGGCCGATGGCGCGCACCGCCCGCGCGCCCTGGAGGAAGTCGGGGAACGTCACGGAGGCGTTGGCGCGCAGCGTTGGCCGGTCCTGCAGCCGCATCCACGCCTCCGTGATGATGCCGAGGGTGCCCTCGGAGCCGATGAACAGCCGGTCGGGGCTCGGCCCGGCGCCCGAGCCCGGCAGGCGGCGCGACTCGAGCAAGCCGCTCGGGGTCACCACGCGCAGCGACTCGACGAAATCGTCGATGTGGGTGTAGAGCGTGGCGAAGTGGCCTCCCGAACGCGTCGCGATCCAGCCGCCGAGTGAGGAGAACTCGAAGGACTGAGGAAAGTGTCGCAGGGTGAGACGGTGCGGCCGGAGCTGGTCCTCGAGCGCTGGTCCGAGCACGCCCGCCTGGATGCGCGCGGCGCGCGAGGTGCGGTCGATCTCGAGCACGCGGTCGAGGTGCCGCAGGTCGATCGACACGGCCCCGCGGTACTCGCCGCCGATGCGGGCCTCGACGCCCCCGACGACGCTCGAGCCGCCGCCGTACGGTATGGCCGCGGCGTGCGCCTCGCCGCACCAGTCGAGTAGGGCGCGCACGTCGTCCTCGCTCCTCGGGAACGCGACGGCGTCGGGCGGGCTGGAGAAGTCGCGCTGGAGAGCGCGCACGACATCGCGGAAGGCCTTGCCGTAGGTGTGGGCCGCGCGGTCGTAGGGCGATGTCGAGCAGAGATGCGCGAGGGTGGACGGCGGCGCCAGGCGCGGCGCGCGCAGGCTGATCTCGTCCAGGCGCGGTGGCTCGACGATCTCGATGCCGGAGATGCGGTAGCGCGCCGCGAGCAGCACGGCGATCTTCTCCTGCTGCTCGCGCGTGGGCGCCTGATCCTCGTAGCCCCAACCCCAGAACTTCTGCCGTCGTTCGCTCATCCCGCTGGTTTCTATTCCTTTGGACTGCGCGGCGGAATCCCGGGTGGCAGCGAGTACCGTCTACCCCCGCAAGCTGCGGGAGGGCGCGTCGAGCCGATCCTGGAAGATCTTGCGATCGCCCTTCGCGGCTTGGCGGAAGCCTCGCGGCGAGACGCCCGCCGCACGATGGAACGTGCGCACGAAGTTGGAGAGGTCGCCGAACCCGACATCGAAGGCGACGTCGGTGATCGACCGTGCGTCGCCAGCCAGCAGGCGCGCCGCGTGGCACAGCCGGGAGCGGAGCAGATACTGGTGCGGCGTCACGCCGAGCACCCTCGCGAAGAGCCGCAGGAAGTGGAACGCGCTGAGCCCCACCTCTCTCGCGGCGCGCTCCAGATCGATCGGCTCGTGGGAGTGTGCGTCCAGCCAGAGCGCCGCTTCCACCGCGCGGCGGCGATCGCCCGCTCGCGCTGCCAGCGGCCTCGGCTTCCGCCCGGAGACGACCTCGACGAAGCGGGCGGCGAACAACAGGCCCACCTCGTCGAGCCCGAGGTCGATCCCGCCCTCGGCGGCAGCCTGCGCGAGCGCGCCGATGACCATCAGCTCGGAAAGCGGTGGGACGGAGCCCGTCCGCCAGATCTCGGGGCCCTCGCCGAGCGTTTCGACCAGCGCCGGCGCGAACTGAAAGGACAGACATTCGTCGCCATACACGTGGTCGTGCGTGCACATGAACTCGTCGCCCGGATGGCCGACCAGGATCGACCCGGCCACCAGCTCGTGCGATTCACCCCGGGCGCGACAGCCGAAGCTGCCTTTTCGCACGTAGGAGATGGAGAAGCCGCCGTGCAGCTCGACGAACGGCTCGTCGCCGGGCCCGATGCTGCACCGGTAGTCGGTCACCGAGATCGAGCCGTGCCGTAGTGGCGTCGTGGCCACCATCTCGCGCCGACGATACCTGCGGCGGCGGGGACGGGCAACTCACCCGACGATCCGACGGACGCATGAGCTATTTCTTCGCCAGCTCCACCGCGCGCCACAGATACCAGCTCGCGACCGTGCGGTAAGGCTTCCACCGCGCCCCGCGACGCTCGACGTCCCGGGGCGCCGGCAGCTCGCGCTTCTTGAAGGCGATCGCGAAGCCCTTGCGGATGCCGTAGTCGTCCGCGGGCAGCACGTCCGGGCGGCCGAGGCGGAAGATGAGGAGCATCTCCACCGTCCACCGGCCAATGCCGCGCACCTGGGTGAGGCGTTCGACGATCGCCTCGTCCTCCATGCGACGGACCTCGGTGAGCGTGGGGATCTCGCCACCCCCTGCCCGTCGCGCAAGGTCGCGCAGCGCGAGGAGCTTCGCGCGCGAGAGGCCGGCGGCACGGAGCTTCTCGTCGGAGATGCGCAGCATCTTCTCCGCCGTGGGGCCCTCGTGCGCGCGCGGGAAGAGCGCGCACACGCGCGCGAAGATCGTCGCGGCGGCCTTGGCGGTCAGCTGCTGGTAGACGATCGCCTCCGCAAGCATGGCGAAGATGCCCGACGTCTTCTTGAGCTGCATGCGGAAGGGGCCGACCGCGTCGATGAGCCGCGCGAGTGCCGCGTCGGACGCGCGCAGGTGCTCGATCGCCACGCTCGGATCGAAGCCGAACGCGCCGTCGCCATCGACGAACTCGGCCCGCCGGTTGGCGTGCGCGCCTTCGAGCGAGAGGAGCCGGAGCTTCGTCGTGATGCCGCCGTTGGCGGAGAAGCCGCCGGCCTTGCCGCCGGCGGCGAGCACGCGATGGCACGGCACCACGATGGCGAATGGGTTTCGCCCGAGCGCCTGGCCCACGGCGCGGGCCAAGCCCCGCGCGCCGAGGTGCGCCGCGATGTCGCCGTACGAGAGCGTCGCGCCCGGCGGAATGGTCCGCGCCACCTGGTAGACGCGGCGGTGGAACGGCGACACGCGCTCCATGTCGAGCGCGACTGCCGAGAGATCGCTCGCCTCACCGCGGAGGAGCGCCGTGATGCCGTCGACCGCGCGCTGCACGTCGGGTGGCGGCGCGGCTTCGCGGGCACCCGGAAATCGCTGGAGCACGCGCGCGCGCGTCTCGGGCTCACGCGCCTCCGGGAGCTGCACGCCGACGACGCCGCGTCCACCCCACGCGATGCCGCATCGGCCAATCGCCGTATCGAAGAGCACGAACCCGTGGGCCGTCATGATGGGCGGGATCATAGCACCCGCCGCGAGCGCCCCACTTGGAGAATCTTGCTCTCATTTGACAGCGGCGACGGGCGCACGCTAGCCACGGGGGCGGGCTTGCACGTCGTCGCGCTCAACTGGAGAGACCTGAGGAATCCGCTCGCGGGCGGCGCGGAGGTGCATCTCGAGGAGATCCTCCACCACCTCGGGCGCCGCGGGCACCGCTGCACGCTGATCAGCTCGCGCTTCCCGGGCGCGCCCGCCGTCGAGGAGGCCGACGGCTATCGCGTCATCCGGGGCGGCGGGGCGAACACCTTCAATCTCGCCGTCCCCTTTCTCTTCCGCCGCCTCGCGGCCCGGGAGCCGCCCGACGTCGTGGTCGACGACATCAACAAGATTCCCTTCTACAGCCCGCTCTTCACCCGCGCCCCGGTCCTCGCCGTCATCCCGCACTTCATGGGCGCGGCGGTCTTCCGCGAGGTGAACCCATTCCTGGCCGCCGGCGTGTACGCGCTCGAGCTGCCGGTGCGGCACATCTACCGCCGCTGCCACTTCGAGGTCATCTCGGAGTCGACGCGCGACGATCTCATCGCCCGCGGCTTTCCCGCCGAGCGCATCGCGGTCGTCCACTGCGGGATCGATCGGACGGTGTACCGCCGGGATCCGAGCGTCCCCAAGACCCCAGCGTCGAGCCTCGTCTACGTGGGACGCATCAAGCGCTACAAGTCGCTCGACCACCTCGTCCGCGCCCTCCCCCTCGTCCGCCGGCGCGTGCCCGACTGCACGGTCACGGTGGTGGGCGACGGCGACGGGCTCGGCGCGCTCAGCGCCCTCGCCCGCCGGCTCGGCGTGGCGGATGCGGTGCGCTTCACGGGTTTCGTCCCGCTGGCTGAGAAGGTGCGCCACCTCCAGGCCGCGCACGTGCTGGTGAACCCTTCCGTCAAGGAGGGATGGGGGCTCACCAACGTCGAGGGGAACGCGTGCGGCACCGTGTGCGTGGCCGCCGATTCGCCCGGGCTTCGTGACAGCGTGCTCGACGGCCGGACCGGCCTCCTCTACCCCTACGGCGATCTCGAGGCGCTCGCCGATCGCGTCGTGCGGCTCCTCACGGATCCGGCGCGGCGTCGCCAGATGGAGGACGAGGCGCTCGCCTGGGCGACGACCCTCACCTGGGAGCGCTGCGGCGAGGAGACGCTCCGCCTGATCGAGCGGGTCAGAGCACCCGGGTGAAATGGTGGGAAGTGATGTGCAGCCGGTTCTTCAGGTAGAACCCGTGCGCTTCGTAGCGCTGCACAC
>VBLA01000207.1:550-5267 GCA_005879245.1 Deltaproteobacteria bacterium | reverse complement strand
TCCGCACGTTGCGTAGATCTTTTCTAGCAGCTGCCGGGCACCTCTTTGGTTGCGGCCGTAAGGCCGCGCTGTGAAACTCAAAGCAGGTATGCGCGCCGATCTCCTCCTACCAGCCCGCCGGCCTTCCGTAACGGCGGTCGCCGTGCTCGGTACCGGGATCGACCGCGTGTATCCCTCCTGCCACGCGGATCTGGCTGCCGAGATCGTGCCGCAGGGGGCGCTCGTGACGGAGTTTGCCTGTGGCACCCCGCCGCGGGCGTTCCACTTCCCTCGTCGGAACCGGCTGATCAGCGGCTTGGCGCTGGGCACGGTCGTGGTCGAGGCGGCGGAGGAGAGCGGCTCGCTTATCACGGCACGCTGTGCGCTCGAGCAGAAGCGGCGTGTCCAGGTCGAGGCGCAGCTTGTGGGCGATGGCGCGAGCTCGTCGCGGCGTACGATCGCGAGATCGAGATCGGGCGGTGGCCCCACCGAGAGATTGCTCTTCATGTCGAATCGATCGACACCAGCGCAAAGCGCGCAGCGTCCTCGAGCGACACCTCCGGCCGAATGATGCGATCGAGGATGGGGGTCCCGCACTTGCTCTCCCCGAGCTGCAGGAATGGTGTCTCGGGTGAGCTCGCGATGCAGTTGCCCTCCGGGTAGATGAGATAGTCGGTGAACCGCGAATGAATTGGTACGACGTGTTCGCCGTCTTCTATGACCTCGTTGTGGAGAGGGACTCTCGATCCCCACCGGCAAGACGCCGCACGGCAGCTTCGCCCTGAGCCGGGCCTCACTGTGCTCGACCTGGCCTGCGGCACGGGCTTGAACTTCGCGTTGCTCGAACCCGCGATCGGCCCAACAGGGGCCATTGTCGGCACGGACTACTCGTCTGGCATGCTGGCGAGAGCCGCACACAGAGTGGCGCAACACGGCTGGAGCAATGTACGCCTGCTGCAAGCCGATGCGCGTACCCTCACAACAGAACAGATCGCTCTTCCGCACGGCCGGCTCCATCGTGTGCTCTGCACGCTCGGCTTGTCCGTCATGCCGGAGTGGGAATCGGTCTTTCAGCGCACCTTCGAGATGCTGGAGCCAGGTGGGCGCTACGCGGCGAAGGACTTGTACATCGACCAGGGCGTGGGCTACTGAGCCGCGCTCTGGATCTCGGGTACCGAGTCGTCGCCCGTTGCGGATCACAGCCGCCGCTTTTGGTTGCTGTTGCAGCAGCACTGTGCGGACTACGATGAGCCCGCCGTCCGCGGTTACGAGCCGCCCTTCTCCGCCGTCGACGCCCTCGCGGCCGCCGTCTGCACGCGCTCGACCAGGGCCGGCCAGCCCGCAAGCGCGCGGACCGTGTCCAGGTCGTCGTTCTGATCGAGGAGCTCCCGGGAGGCGAGGCCGCGCTCGGCGGCCTCGCCGAGGAGCGCCAGCGCCGCCTCCGGCGCGCCGTTCATCGCGCGCAGGCAGGCGAGGTTGTAGGGGGGGATCCACGAGTCCGCACGCACGCGTCCCGCCTGCTCGTAGTAGGCCGTGGCCGTCGGCACGTCGCCCATGAAGCGCGCGCTGTTGCCGGCCTGGATGAGCACCTCGAAGTACTCCGGTAGCACGGCGAGCACGCGGCGGTAGTACTCGAGCGCGCGGGTGTAGTCCTTCCGGTCGTAGAAGAGATCGGCCAGGCGTCGGTGCACGTGGGGGTAGATCGGATCGATGGCGACCGCCCGCTCGTACCACGCCTGCGCACCGGCGTCGTCGCCGCGGACGGCATCGATGAAACCGAGATTGCTCATGGCGTCCACGTCGCTCGGCGCGAGCTCGAGGGCCCGGTGAAACCGCCGGGCCGCCTCGTCGAGGTCGCCCCGTCGCATCGCCAACGTCCCGAGCGCGCCGTGGATCCGGTGCTGGTGGGGCTGCTGCGCGAGCGAGGCCCCGTACTGTTGCTCCGCCTCGTCGAGGTCGCCGCGCTTCACGGCGACGTAGGCGAGGAGATTGCGGGCCGTCACGTTCTCCGGGGCCGCGGCGATCAGATCACCGAGTACCGCTTGCGCCTGGTCCAGGCGATCGACCTGTACGAGCTGCCGTGCCTCCTGCAGCTGCTTGTAGAGAGCCATCCCATCCTTCGGATCCCGCCCGGCCATCTCCGCGCGCTGCTCCGGCGGAGCCAGGTAACCGAGCGCGCGCAGCATCTCCTCGGTCTCCCGGTCGATCTGGCGTGTGGGCGCGGTGAGGGCCCGGCGCGCGCTGTCCGCGCTGACGGCCGCGAGATCTTCCTCGAGGGGCCGCGCCGCCGCGGCGTCCGCCGAGTAGAGGTTCGCGAGCTCGCGGGGATCGCGGCGGAGGTCGTACAGCTCGGGGCGCGGCGCCGCGATCCACTTCCGCCCGTCGTGCCGCACGCCGAAGAGCGGAGCCATCCCGAAGCCCTCCTCCGCGAGGCGCGCCTCGGAGTACTGCACGAGATCGGGTGGGGCCGTGCGCCCCTGCAGCGCCGCCAGGAGGTTCGTTCCCTGCGTCGCATCGCCGCCCGCCAGCCCGAGAACGCCGAGCACGGTGGGCATGATGTCGACGTGCCGCACCGGGCCGCGATAGGTCGTGTTTGCCGCGAAGACGGCCGGCAGGCGCCACACGAGCGGCACTTGGATGGTCGCGTCATAGATGAAGACCCCGTGCGTCGGCTCGCCGTGCTCGTCAAGGCTCTCGCCGTGGTCGGCGGTGAGGACAACGAGCGTCCGGTCGAGCACCCCCTCCTGCCGGAGCCACTCGACGATCCGTCCGACGCCCCGGTCTGCCTCGGCGATCTCCGCGTCGTACGGCGTGGGTGCAAGGGCCGCCAGATCGCTCGAGCGGAGGAGGTAGGGCTGGTGCGGGTCGAAGAAGTGCACCCACAGGAAGAAGGGCGGTCGCGACCCCTGCTTCCAGGCGTCGAGCCAGGCGAGGACCCGGTCCGCGGTCCGCGGCGCCGGCCGCTCCCGGATCATGAAGAGGGGCGGGTCGTCCTCGCTCCAGAGATCGTCGTCGTAGGTGTCGAAGCCCTGGTCGAGGCCGTAGCGGCGGGTGAGCACGCCCGCGGACACGAAGGCGCCCGTGTGATAGCCGGCCCCGCGGAGGCGCTCGGCGAGAGTCACGGCCTCGGGCCCGAGCGCATAGTTGCCGTTGTCCCGCACGCCGTGCGCGGGCGGGTAGAGCCCGGTCATGATCGAGCAGTGAGCCGGCAGCGTGATCGGCGCCGAGCTCGCGACATCGGTGCAGCGAACCCCTTCCTCGGCCAGGCGGTCGGTCGCCGGCGTGTGCGCGAGGCCGAATCCGTAGCAGCCGAGCCGGTCCGCTCGCAGCGTGTCGATGGTGATGACGAGCACGTTCGGGCGCTCCCGGTGCTCGCAGCCGGAAAGCGCCACGAGAAGGAGCGCCCCGGCGAGCGTCGAGGTGACGAGTCGTCTCGTTGCGCGTACCCGCGAGCTCAGGAGGTCTTCGCCGTGCCGGACTTCCCCGCCGTGGCGTTGTACGTGAAGGGCTGGTCCACGGCGTACTCACCCGGACCCGCCGTCATGGTGAGCGGGATCGAGACCGCGACGTTGCTGGCGTTGGCGTTCGTGAGCCCGTATTGGGCGAACGCCGTCTGCAGGTCGCCCTTCAGGTTGAAGGAGAAGTTGTAGGTCCCGGCCTTGGTCACGCCGTTCTTCAGCTCGGCGGCGAGGTTGAACTTGTTGCCATCTCCGTTGTTAGCCGAGCCGCCCTTCTTCAGGGTGAAGCTCTGCATGACGCCGCCCAGGTCGACGGTGACCGGGAGACCGCTGAGATTGATCCCGGCGCCGATCGTGATCTTCCCCTTCCACTGGGCGGTGTCCTGGTTGGTCTTGTTGAATTTGAGCTTGACGGTCGCGTTCTTCAGCATGGGCGGCGTGATGTGCTCGAAGTTCACGATCTGTGAGAGCTCCTGCTCGCTGATGCACTTGATCGCGCTCGCGGGGAGCGGGTTCGTCACGATGTCGTTGCAGGTGTTCTTCGCTGCGTTGCTCTTCCCCTGGACGGTGACGAAGGTCATGACGATGGCCGTCGACCCGGGTGAGCCGGCCGGCGCGAGCGTCGCCGTGTAACTGAACGCCGCCTTTCCGGGAGGTGAGCTCGTCGTGCTGATTCCCAGATTCGAGACGGGCACCGTCGCGCCAGGGCCCTGCACGACGTAGCCGATGGTTGGCTGGAGCGAGTTCTGCACGTTCTGTTGGGTGGTGAACCAGAGGTCGCCGATCGTCAGGATATTGTCCCCGCTCGACGTGGTGACCACCCGGGTGGCGTTCCCCGAGCCGATGAGCCCCAGGAGCGCGATCGTCACCGGCGTCGACGCCGAGCCTGTGTTGGTCACGATGTTGAGCCAGCGCGCCCACTCCTGGTTGCTCGGCACGTAAACCTTGCGCGTGAGCGTGAGGTTCTGCTCGCTGAACGTCTGGTTCGCGAAGTCGAGCTGCTTGTTCCTGCCGTTCGAATCGGGGCAGTCCTGTCCGGCGAGCGCCTGGCCCGGGTTGAAGACGAAGGGAGCGGGCAGCTTCTGACCGCTCACGGCGGTGATGAGGAAGCTGTTGAAACCGCCGGTGGGGGGGTTGACGTCGTGATCGCCGAAGGCGGGCGTGAGCGGCACGTTCACCTGGTGCTGGGTGGTGTAGGTGGTGAGGAACCCGAACCACGGGGTGAAACCGATGTAGTAGTACGTCACCGTGACCGACTTGAGGAAGGTGGCGTTCGTGAG
>VBLA01000207.1:0-469 GCA_005879245.1 Deltaproteobacteria bacterium | reverse complement strand
CGACCCTGGCTATCGGATCTCGCGAGCCATGGCCAGCGTCATGGGCAGCGTCGCCACCAGCTCCACTCTTGGGGCGTCTTGGTTCTGCATGACGCTGTGGGATCAGGACGGGCGCGGGATACCGAGTTTCGCCATTCGCGTCACCAGCCCGCCGGCCTTCCGTAACGGCGGGGCGCACAACGCGGGCGCGGTGCGCGGGAGCCGTTCTTCCGCGATGTAGAGGGCTGGGCGAGGTCACCATCCTGCCCGTAGTGGCGCTGGTACTGCTGCCAGAGTAGCCCGCGGCGGGCGTACGGCGACGAGATTGCGATGAGGAGTGCCCCGGGCACCGTCGCCATCGCAGGGCGGAGCGCGTTCACGATCTCGACGTCGGGGTTGGCGGACTCGTCGCTGCGCCAGAACGCCACCTCGTCGAGCACAGCCGCCACGATGGCGTAGCCGCGGACCGCACGGAACGAGGCCGTATGGA
>VBLA01000206.1 GCA_005879245.1 Deltaproteobacteria bacterium | reverse complement strand
CTCGTGCGCCACCTCGGCCGCGAGCTGCCCGAGCGCCTTCAGATGCTGGGCGCGGCTGAGGCTCGCGCGCGCTTCGTCGAGCTCGCGGATCTTGCCGGCCAGCTCGCGGGCGTGCTCGACCGCCGCCGTCACGTCCTGAAAGGTGTGGAGCGTTCCGGCCGGGTGTCCGTCGCGCGCGGCGAGCGGTACCGAGCGGTAGTGGAAGAAGCGCTCGCAACCTTCGGGGAGCCGGAAGGTGACGGTGACCGGGGCCTCGGCATTGCCCTCGGGAAAGCCGGGCTGCGACGCGAAACGGACGGCGAACTCGCGGAGCGCGACGCCGAGAAAGGAGCGCCCATCGAGGTGGAGCATCCCCTCGAGATGCGAGCTGAAGTAGAGGATGCGCCCTTCGGCATCGGTCAGGAGGTGTCCGTGATCGGGCGGGTAGTGCTGAGCACCGAGGTCGTCGAGTGTCGCCCGCAGGTGCTCGAAGGCGGCACACAGCTCGCTCAGGTCACGCCGCGACCAGCGGGGGGTGTCGATGTCTCCTGTCGCGCCTGCAGCCATTCTCCCGCAAGCCCCGGCCGCCGTTTATCCGCCATCCGGTAGGCCCGTCAACCCTATTCTTGCGAATAGGCAGCACTCCGATCGCGTTAGAACGCTGATTGACAGTCGTCGGGTCAGGCCGTAGCTTCGGCGGCGATGGCTGCGGAGGGTGGTGACCGATGGCGACCGCGCGCGCCGAGGTGATCGGCCTCCTCGATGCGTTTCAGGCCGCCGAGCGAGCGGGGGCGGACGCGGTCGGGCGGTGGATCGCCGCGTGCGTCGACCCGCGGCTGCGCGGCGGCTTGCGGGTGATCCAGTCGCGCGACCGTCGTCACGCCGCGCTCGCCGTGGCCCGCTTGCGGGCGCTCGGCGGTCAACCGGTCGCACACGTCGGCCGCGACCTCTCCGCGCTCTGCGGCGTGGTGTCCGATCCGGGGATCTCCGATCGCTCGAAGATCGCGCTGCTTCTCTCCCGTTTCCCTCCCCTCCGCGACGCGCCGCTCGAGGACCTCGTGCGACGCGTGGAGGGCGACGCCGAGACTCACGCGTTGCTGGAGACGATCGGCGATGACGAGCGGGCGAGTCTCGGGTGGCTTCGCCGGATGAGCGAGGCGCTCGCGCGCGACGGGGCATGAAGGAGGACGGGCCCGAGGCCGTGCTGCGTTTCCTCGACGACCTGAGGGCCGCCGAGACGGCGGGTGCCGAGGTGCTCGCTGCCTGGATCGCGGTCTGTGGGCTGGACGGTCTCCGCGGTGGTCTCAGAGCCATCGGGGAGCGGGAAGCGGCGCATGCAGAACTCCTCGAGGAACGCGTGCACGAGCTCGGGGGGACGTGCACGGCCGCCGTCGCCGAAGCCGTGCGGGCCGCCGCGCTCGCCTGCTTCGGCTCGCCGGCCATGGCCGACGAGGAGAAGCTCGCACTCCTCCTGGGCCGCTATCCCGACGACACGGCCGCGGCGCGGCCGATCCTCGCCGTGTGCGGCGCGCTCGCCGCCGATCCGGAGACGCAGGAGCTTCTCCGGCTCATCGCCGAAGGTGAGGGGGCGACCGTGGCGTGGTTGCGCGCCTACCAGAGCGGGCTCCGTCCGGCGACGACGCCTGACTAGCCTCGTACCGAGCGAAGCCAGCGCGCCGCGACGGCGACGATCGCGCTCCACACCTCGCTGTCCGGCCGCTCCGCACGGCGCGGGAGCCGGAAGGAATGATCGCCCCCGTCGATCGTGTGCAGCGAGGCATGCGGCAGCCGTCCGAGCAGAGGACGGAGCCGGTCCATGTCGCAGAGGGCGTCCCGGGTGCCCTGGATGAAGAGCGTCGGCACGGGGACGGCTGGAAGATGGTCGGCGCGGAGCTGTTCCGGTTTCCCTGCAGGGTGCAGTGGATAGCCGAGCAGGAGGAGCGCGTGCACTGGGGCGCCGCCCGCCGCGAGGTAGGAGGCGATCCGCCCGCCGAGCGACTTCCCTCCGATCGCGATCCACGAGGGGGCGAGGGTGCGATCCTGCGCGACGGCGTCGAGGACGGCGCGGTAGCAGCGCTCGAGGACGGGGCGGGGGTCTGGGGCCCGGCGACGCGCTTCGGCGTAGGGGAAGTTGAACTTGACGGCGATGTAGCCCTCGCGCGCGAGGCCCGTGTGGATGGTCGAGACGAAGGGGTTCGTCATGTCGCCGCCCGCGCCGTGGGCGAGGATGATCGCGGGGCTGCGGCCCGGCCGGCTGCCGGACGGCAGCGCGACCACGGCCGACACACCGCCGCCTCCCGGCAGGGCGATGCGACGGCGGCGGGTGGCGAGCTTCACGCGACGATGCCTGATCCCGTGCGGTCGTTGGCGATCATGGGCTCGAAGAGCGCCGTGCGACCGGCTTATAGCCGGCCGCGTCGCCACGCGCGAGCCCGACTCGACTTGCGGCGTTACTTGGGCTAGCGACGGCCGCGATGGGGGCTCCGGTGATCGGCCTCTCCGGCGGGATCGGCGCGGGCAAGAGTACGGTCGCGACGATGCTGGCCGAGTGGGGCGCACACGTCATCGATGCCGACCGGGTGGGGCACGACGTCTACCGGCCCGGCACCGAGGGCTTCCGGCAGGTCGCCGAGGCGTTCGGGACGCGCGTCGTCGCGCCCGACGGAACGATCGACCGGCGCGCGCTCGGCGGGATCGTGTTCGGCGACCCGAGAGCCCTCGCGCGGCTGAATGCGATCCTGCATCCGCTCATCGTCGCCGAGCTCGGGCGGCGGATCGCCGCGGCACGCCGAGCGAGCGTCTCGCGTCCGATCGTGGTCGAGGCGGCGATCCTGGCGGAGGCCGGCTGGCGCACGCTCTTCGATCGCCTCTGGGTGGTCACGGCCCGGCCGGAGAACGCGATCGCGCGCGTGGTCACGTCGCGCGGCATGGCGCGCGAAGAGGTGGAGCGGCGCCTCGCCGCACAGATGCCTGACGCGGAACGACGGCGGCTGGCCGACGTCGTGATCGAGAACGACGGGACCCCCGCCGAGCTGTGTGCCGAGGTGGAGAGAGCATGGCAGACACTCGCTGGCACGTGATCGCGGTCGTCTGCGCCGTCGCCACCCGCGCGGCGGCCGCCGGCCTGCCCTGCGAGGAGGAGCGGGGCCGGACCGGGATCGCCCTCGCGGCCGTCGAGCAGGGGCTCGCGGTGGGAGCGGTGGACGAGGATTCGGCCGCGGCCATCGCGGGTCTCCGCGTGGGGGACACGGTACTGCAGGTGAACGGTACCGTCCCGCGGGCCTGTGCGGACTACGGGCGCACGGTGCGCGAGGCAGAGCACGAGCGGAAGGCCCTCCTCGTGCTCGTCCGGCGCGGCGACGCCGAGCTGCCGCTGGCGCTCGGCGCGCGGACCTGGGAACGCGTCCCACCGGCGGTACCGCCGGCGCCACGGGCCGAGGCGCCGAGCGTGCGCGCCATGGTGGAGAAGCCGGCGCCACCGCTCCCACCAGAATCCCAGGTGACGCTCGAGGAGCTGACGCGTGCCTTCGCCGCGCTGGTTCCGCCGGAACGCCCGCCCGCGCGGCTCGCCAACTACCAGCACGACCTCCTGAAGCTCCATCGCCAGACCGAGGCGCTAGCCGCCCGCGCCGCAGTGCCGTCGGAGGTGGCGGCGGGACTCCGCACGGTACTGCGCTACTATGACGCGGCGGAGGTCGCGTGGGCCGCTCAGGAAGCCGAGCGCGAACGCGAGCAGCGGCCGCGCCATCTCCCTGCCTCGGAGGGAGACCCGGTTCCCTACTTCGCCGACTCGGAGCCGGCGGCGACGATCGAGGAGTTCCCGTTCCTCGGCGCCACGGTCGCCCGCGAGCCGCACCCTGCGCTGCTCGGCGGCGAGTCGTCGGGGCTCTGGCGCGCCGGGCAGGCTCGATCCCTCCTCTGGGAGCGGGCCCGCGTCGAGCTCGCGCGGCTCACCGCCTGGCTCGGGACGCGCTGAGCCGCCGTTACTCGGCAGCGCGGGCGACGACGGGCTTCGGCCGCGAGCGGCGCCGCTCCTTCGCCAGCTCCCGCCGACGTTCCCGCAGACGCTCGCGCCGTCGCTTCCGGCGCCGACGCAGCTCACGGCGCCGTTCCGTTCCCATGCGCGCCATGTACAATGGGCCTGCGGCCCCGGCAAGGGGGATTTCCCGGAGTTGGCACCAGGCCACCGCCCTGCGCTAGAGTTACGCCCCTCCGCAGGGGCGGCCATGCAGGAGACGTTTCCGACGAGCCCGCGTGCGCCGAGCAGCGTCCGGCTCGGCGCGACCCTTCTAGCGCTCGCCGCGATCGTTCTCGCGAGCCGGACGACGATCACGAGCCTCGCCTGGATCGGCCGGGTCTTCCCGGGCTTCGTGCTCCTCGACAACCGCGTCGTCGCCTCGGTCGGGGTCGCACACTGGTCGGGAACGACGGTGCCGGGCCTCTACCAGAGCGAGGTGGTGGCGGTGGACGGGGAGGAGGTGACGTCGACGCCCGA
>VBLA01000205.1 GCA_005879245.1 Deltaproteobacteria bacterium | reverse complement strand
GCGGAGGTGGACTCGAATGGCGTCCTCCTCGACGCGCAGGTTCCCGGCGATGCTCACGCGAGCGATCGACCGCTCACCCTGCGCGGCGAGCGGGGTGGCGGTGACGACGACCCCCACCACGACGGCACGGGCGACGAGCCGTCGCACGGGGCCGTGGCAGATCACGACGCGCCTCCCCCCCCGCTCCCGCGGCGGGCGAGTGGCGCCGCAGGGGGTGCCTGTCGGTCGTCGCTCAGACGGCCGTGAGCGAGCCGCAGCGTGCGGCCCATCGCGGCCGCCAGGCGCGGGTTGTGGGTCGCGACTACGAGCGCCGAGCCCTGTTCGTGGTTCAGCTCGAGGAGGAGCTCCTGGACCTCCTCGCCCGTCGTCGGATCGAGGTTGCCCGTCGGCTCGTCGGCGAGGATCAGGCGGGGACGAAGAGAGAGGGCGCGCGCCACGGCCACGCGCTGCTGCTCCCCTCCAGAGAGCTCGGCGGGCCGGTGCACCAGGCGCTCTTGCAACCCGACGCGCTCGAGGAGCGACAGTGCGCGAGCCCGGACGGCGGCCGCCGGCTGCCGCGCGATTAGCCCCGGCAGCATGACGTTCTCGAGCGCGGTGAAGTCACCGAGGAGATGGTGGAACTGGAACACGAAGCCGAGCGTCCGGTTCCGAAACGCAGCCAGCTCGGCATCGGTGCGAGTGAAGATGTCGTCGCCGTCGAACAGCACGTGACCCCCGCTCGGCCGATCGAGGCCGCCGAGCAGGTGCAGGAGCGTGCTCTTGCCCACCCCCGAGTCGCCCACGATGGCGATCCGATCCCCGGCGCCCACGGTCAGGTCGAGCTCCTCGAGCACCCGAACGACCGCCGGTCCGTCGACGTAGCGCTTGTCGAGCCGAACTGCCTCCACGAGCGGCGTCATCCGGCCGGGCATCGGGGGCTACTCATATCGGATCACTTCGACCGGGACCAGGCGGGCAGCCCTTCGCGCGGGCGATAACGCGGCGATGATACAGATGGCGATCGACACGCTGGCAACCACCAGGAAGTTGAGTGGATCCATGCGTACCGGCAGCGTGGTGACGAGGAAGACGTCCTTCGGCAACTCGACGAACTGGTAGTGCTCGAGGAGCCAGCAGCCCGCCACTCCGAGAAGATTCCCGAGCACGGTGCCGGCGACGCCGATCACCGCGCCGTTCAGAATGAAGATGCGGGCGATCGATCCGTTCGAGCCGCCGAGCGACTTCAAGATGGCGATGTCCCGTCGCTTCTCCTTCACCACCATGGTGAGCGTCGCCAGGATGTTGAAGGCGGCGACCACGACGATCAGGCAGAGGACGATCCCGTAGACCACCTTCTCGAGCTTGAGCGCCGAGAAGAGGTTGCGGTTGACCTCCATCCAGTCGCGCGCCCGGTAGGGGAAGCCGCCGAGCGCGGTTTCGATCCGGCGGGCAACCTCACGGGCGCCGTAGACGTCGGCGACCCGCACCTCGATGCCCGAGAGCCCCTGGCGCAGGTCGAAGAACCGCTGGGCGTCGGGGAGCGCCACGTAGGCGAGTGTGGTGTCGTAGTCGTACATGCCCGACTCGAACACCCCGGCGAGCACGAACCGCTTGATGCGTGGGACGAGCCCGCTTGGGCCAGAGGTCGCGAGTGGGGAGACGAGGTTCACGACCGAGCCGGAGACGACGCCGAGCTGTCGCGCCAGCTCGGCACCGATCAGCACGCCCGGCAGCTCGACCGTCGTGCCGCCATCCTCGGGCGGGAGCGTCACGCGGTGCGGGCCGGCGAGGGCCGCGAAGCTTCCGCTCTCGAGGTGGCGCTCGACGTCGACCACCGCCCCGGCCGCCGCCGGGTCGATGCCGCGCACGACCACCCCCGATGCGCTCCGGCCGACGGTCAGCATCGCCTGGCCGTAGACGAACGGGGCGGCCGCCACGACGCCCGGGACCCCGCGCACCTGCTCGACGAGCCCCTGATCGGCGGCGAGTGCGCCACTGTAGCTCACCACGACGATGTGGGGGTTGAAGCCGAGGATCTTGTCGCGCAGGTCCTGCTCGAACCCGGTCATGACGGCCAGCACGATGTTGAGCGTCGCGACGCCGATGGTCACGCCGAGCAGCGAGATGAGCGAGATGAGCGAGATGAAGGCGACCCGCCGTCGCGCGCGCAGATAGCGGAGACCGACGAAGAGCTCCCAGCTCACGTCGCCGTCTCCGGACGGAGCTGCGGGAAGAGGATGACTTCGCGGATCGAGCTCGCCCCGGTGAGGAGCATGACGAGGCGGTCGATCCCGATCCCTTCCCCCGCGGTCGGCGGGAGGCCATGCTCGAGCGCGCGCACGTAGTCCTCGTCCATCGCGTGGGCCTCGGCGTCGCCCGCTGCCCGCGCCCGGAGCTGCTCCTCGAAGCGCGCGCGCTGGTCGTCCGGATCGTTCAGCTCCGAGAACGCATTCGCCAGCTCGGTGCGACCGATGATCAGCTCGAAACGGTCGACGAAGCGTGGGTCGCGCTCGTTCCGCCGGGCGAGCGGCGAAACCTCCACCGGGAACTGGGTGACGAAGGTCGGCTGCACCAGCGTGGGCTCGACCAGCTGCTCGAAGACGGCTATGAGGAGCTCGCCGGGTGCCATCCCAGCCCGCTCGATGGCGCCCGCCCGCTCCGCGAGACCCCGGATCGTTCCAGGCTCGAGGAGTCGGTCGGCCGGAACCCCACTCGCCGTCGCCACCAGCTCGGTGACGGTGCGCCGCGGCCAGGGCGGCGCGAGGTCGAGCTCCTGACCCCGGAACACGAGCCGGGTCCCGCCGCCCACGCGCTCCGCCAGGCCGACCAGCAGCTCCTCGGTGAGGGACATGAGGTCCTCGTAGGTGGCATAGGCCTGATACAGCTCGAGCATGGTGAACTCCGGGACGTGGGTGGCGTCGATGCCTTCGTTCCGGAAGTTCCGGTTGATCTCGAAGACGCGGTCGAAGCCGCCGACCACCAGGCGCTTCAGGTAGAGCTCGGGCGCGATCCGCAGGTAGAGGTCGACGTCGAGTGCGTTGTGGTGCGTGACGAAGGGTCGCGCCGCGGCACCGCCCGCGATCGGCTGCATGATCGGCGTCTCGACCTCGATGTACCCGTGCTGCTCGAGGAAATCGCGGACATGCCGAATGACACGGCTCCGTACGGAGAAGGTGCGCCGCACTTCGGGGTTGACGATCAGATCGAGGTAGCGCTGACGGTAGCGCATCTCGACGTCCTGCAGGCCGTGCCACTTCTCGGGGAGCGGGTGGAGAGCCTTGGCGAGGATGCGGAGGTCGGAGGCCTCGAGCGTCAGCTCCCCGGTGCGGGTACGAAACGGTCGCCCGACGACCCCGATGATGTCGCCCAGGTCGAGGAGGCGGTAGACCTCGAACGTGGCGGTGGGGAGACGATCCTGCCGGGCGTGCACCTGCACACAGCTGTCGCCCTCCTGGAGCTGGAGGAAGCCGGCCTTGCCGAAGTCTCGGAACGCAACGACGCGCGCCGCGACGGCGACCGAAGGCGCCGTGGCGAGTTCGTCGGCGGTGAGCGGCCCGAAACGGGCCTGCACCTCCTCCGCCGTGTGGTCAGGACGGAAATCGTTCGGGTAGGGATTGACGCCCCGCTCCCGAAGC
>VBLA01000204.1 GCA_005879245.1 Deltaproteobacteria bacterium | reverse complement strand
TCCTTTCAGCACTCCAGGCAGAGGCCGATGGCCCGGGTGACCGCACGCGACTTGCTCCCGAACCATGGTGGAACGACCATCCCGAAGCCGCCCGCCGGCCCGCCCGCCGCGACGACGAGCAGATCCTCGGGCGATCCGAGCGCGGCGAATTCGGTGTCCTCGCCTCCGGCCACCCGTCCCTTGCCGACGCGGTGCCAGTCGCTCCGCCGCACGCGCGCCGCACGGTGTACGTACTCGCGGATCTCCTGCTTCTGCCAGCCGGCCGCGACGATCAGATCGCGCAGTTGCTTCGGAATGACGAGCACGTAGTTGCCCGACCAGATCGAGTAGCCGAGCATGTTGGCCCGCATCTCGGCCGCGAACGTCTCGAGGATCTCTGCGGGATCCGTGGTCCACTCGTTCATCACCTGCCGGGGCGGCGCGCACGCCACGACGGTGACCGCGGACGCGCCTCGCGGTATCCCCCGTTCCTCGGCGAGCGGCACCCAGGGACTCCCCTCCTCGTCCTCGGCGAGGCAGAAGGTGAACTTCCCGGGGTGCCCGAGCGTCGAGCGGTCGAGCCCGCCCGGCACGCAAGCGAGGAGATTCACGAGCACGAGGCGCACCGCCCGTCCGATCGTCGCATTGGCGCGCGAGCCGTTCGCGAGCGCGTTGTCGGTGGCGTTCATGCCGAGGGCGCGGCGGATGGGTCCGTTGACGATCAGGACGGGCGCGCTGCCGCCCGTGCTGGCGGTCGCACCGTGCAGGAGAAACGGCTCCTCGCACATCGCCTGGACCGCCGCCGCGACCACCGGGAAGTAGGCGGGCAGACAGCCCGCCATCACGGCGTTGACGGCGACCTTCTCCGCCGTGAGGAGGAGGTGGCGGACCGGCTCCGTGCCGAGCACCTCGTCGGCGGCCATGCCCGCGGCCTCGAGGCAGGCCGCCACCCGGGCTTCGGTCGGCGCGACGATCGGCAGCCCGTCGGTCCAGCCGCTCCGCTGGTAGAGCTCGTTCGCCTCGAGCTCGTCCGCCACCTCGAGACGTCGCGATCGGAGGGCCACCACGGAGAGCATCTTAGCTATCTATTACCCATGGCAGATCGCCGTCAGGCGCCACGCGAGACCGCCCCGGAAGCCGCCGGCGCGCGAGGAGTGGCCAGGGGCGGAGTTGAACCGCCGACACCGTGATTTTCAGTCACGTGCTCTACCAACTGAGCTACCTGGCCCGCGGCGGAGGCGCACGTCTCTTAGCCGCTTCGTTCCAGGGGGTCAAACCGCAGCTGGCGCGCACGTCGCAGACGCGTTGCGTGAGACCCCCACGATCGTACCCGCCTTGACGTTCGCGGAGGGCGGGCGAATACTAGTCCACCAGGGGGACCTGCCGTGAACAGCGTACGGGACCGCGAGCCTGCCTGCGTATTCTGCGACGGCACTGGGCTCTGGCCCGACCGGGAGGGCGATCCCGACCCGTGCCCGCTCTGCGAAGGGACGGGGGTGGTTGCAAGCAGCGCTCCGGCCGGCGATGAGCTCCCGTCTGCCGAGGCGGCGCTCACGCGCCTTCTGGTGCTCCTGCCACGCCTGAGCCAGCGCGAGCGGCAGCGTCTCTACGAGGAGCTGCACGCGCGCTACGACTGTCGGATCTATCGGTAGCCTGGGCGGTAGCCTGGGCCGTAGCCGGGGCGGTAGCCGGGCGCGTCGGCCGGGCGTGCCCCGACGTTGTATGCGGTCAGGCGCAGCACGGAGTGCCCACCCTTCGCGCTCGCCGCGGGCACCATGACGCCTAGCGAGCCGTCGAGACCCGGCACCAGCTGCACGACGTCCACTTCCTGCCGGACCATGCCGACGCCGCGCGCGTAGGTGGAGGTGACGGTCGTGGCGGGTGGGTCGCCCAGGATGCAGACCGTCACGAGGCAGTCGGCGAGATCGCCCCGCGGACCGACGCAGGGCGCGTGATCCTTGGTGACCTCGCAGTCTCCCTGCGCATCGTGCCACCGCGTCCCGAATCGGGACGGCTCCTTCAGGAGCAAGAGGTCGAGCTCGGCGTCGCGGCCGGCCGGGAACCGCTTGCGAACGCCGTCCGTTGCGACGCGCAGATACTCGTGGCCTTCCCAGCGATTGCCAAGGTGTCCGAGCGCATCGAGCCGCTTGGCGAACGAACGCAGGTGGAACTCACCCGCGCGGTTTTCCCCGCTGTCGGCGACGAGCGTCCACGTCTCCCGTGAGAGGGCGTTGCCCTCTCCGTCCTGCTCCTCGTAGGTCCACCAGTTGCCGACCCGGAGAGGGAAGTAGCCAGCGGTCGACGCTTCGTCCGCGCGGCCGAGGCGCGGTGCCACGAGCAGGCACGAGCCGAGGAGACCGAGGACGACCGGGCGCCGCATGAGCAGGTCACACTACCACCGTCGGCGGTTCCCGAGAACGAGTGTTCGCCCGTCGTTGCTTGCGGTCAGGACTCGATTCTCGACGAACTGCGTCTGGCCAGTGACGAGCGCGACCGTCACGTCGAGCGCGCCGTTGTCGAGCGCGCTCAGGTCCGCCCGCCGGCCCTTCACGACCAGCCGATAGTCGCCGAACTCGAGCCGCGTCAGGTGGATGGTCACGGGCGGGTCGGACCTGGGGGTACGATACGAGAAGCGGTGGCGGCCCCTCTTGATCTTCTGCGCCGGCGCCTCGGTCAGGTGAACCACCATCGCCTCGCCCGCGGGAACGGCGAGCGTGAGCGAGAGACCGCCGGTCTTCGGGTCGACGGGAAGGCTCCCCGGCGTCGCCGTACCGACGATCCGGAAGCGACCGCGCCCGGGCCGCTTGCCGAACTTGAGGAGCACGGTCCGGAGCGCGAACTGCCCCGCTTTCACCACCGCCTCCGCACCGTCCGCGACCGGGCCGTGCGGCGCCCTCTGGAAAGCGACCAGATCGTTCAGCTGCTGCGGCGTCAGGAACGAGGTCCTCCCGTGCAGATCGTTGATGTTCCGACCGAGCCCCGGCTGGCCGCAATCCGTGCGCCGCGTGTTGCAGAAACGGATCACATCGAGCAGCGTGGCCGCGCTGCCGTCGTGCAGGTAGGGCGCGGTGTTCCAGACGTCGGTCAGCACCGGCGTCACGTAGTCGAGGAGTGGTCCGCGCGACGCCGGGATCGGCGCCGTCTCGTTCTGGAAGGTTCGATTGGCGGACGCGACGACGAAGGGGTCGGTCAGGTCGAAGAGGTTCTCCGTGCTGACCGCGTGGCGGAGAAAGGGGTTGTTGGTCGCGGCCCCGGGCGGCTCGGCGCGGACGAAGTCGGGATTCGGCCGCCGGTCCGTGAAGAGCTCGGTCGTCGCGGAGGGTCCCTCGTGGCACGCCGCGCACTGCGTCTTCGTGTCGTTGAAGAGACGCCGGCCGCGCTCGGCCGCTTCGGAGGGCGCCTCGTTCCGCTCGCCCAGGAAAGGATTCCGGGGAAAGCGGGTCAGGCTGTAGACGAAGTCGGCGACGTGCGTCAGACGGACACTGGCATTAAAGCGTCTTCCCCTTAGATCGCTCACCTCCAGGTTGCGAAGCGTCGACTGGAGATCGCTTTCGAAGCCGCCGCCCGCCGGAATGGCGGCAGTGCTGACGAGAAGACTGCGCGGCAGGAGCGCGCCGAGGCATCGAGTGGGATCGGTCTCGCGGCCGTCGCAGTCGCCGGCGCCCAGGAGGGACCGGTAGGTGAACTCGAACCCCTCGACCTCCATGCGATCCCCGTTCCAATGCACGGTCATCATCGGATTCAAGAAGCGCGCACGGTCGGCGAGGCTCAGGTGCGGCGGGAACTTGGTGTCGTCGGTCGGGTCATAGTGGCACGCGTTCGGCAGCGAGCCGCTCCCGCACTCGGCATCGAAGTGACAGGGCGCGCCGCCCCTGGCCGCATCCGCCGCGAGCGCCGCGTCGCAGGTGCCCGGCGCCGCCTGCGCGCGCCCGCGGAGGTCCATCGTGTTCCGGAGGCTCGAGCCGAACTGCGAGAAGTCCCACGTACGCCCGTCCTGCCCACCGAAGTCGACGTGGCAGGTCGTGCACGCCACGTAGGAAGCCTCGTGGGACGTGCTCACGACCTCGCCGGGCATGCTCGCCACGACGCAGCGCGATCCCGCGGAGCAGTCCGCGTCAGTACGACACGGGCTGCCGGCGGGATCGTCCTCGCACCCCTTCTGCACGCCGTCGAAGAGCGGTGCGGGCGCGCTCAGGCCGAGACCGTTCGGCAGGCTCGCATCCCGTGCCGCGGTGTTGAAGAGGATCTTGCCGTCGAGGATCTCCGGGGGCACGGGATCCGATCCCGTCGTCGCCACCGGATCGCCGACGACGAGCGGGACGCAGCTGCGGCTCGCGATGCACGGGCCGCCACCGAGCGGGCAATCGCCGTCGCTCGTGCAACTCCCGCCCCCGGGGTGGCCGCAGAACCCTC
>VBLA01000203.1 GCA_005879245.1 Deltaproteobacteria bacterium | reverse complement strand
CCGCCGCGCCAACGTCTACAGCTACACGCTCGAGTACGGCTGCGGCGTCGATCCCGTCACCAGCGAGTACGGGCGCCCCGGACACCTGATCGCCGGTGCCACGCCCGGCGCCGCGATCAACGCCGGCGTGCTCGGCACCTGGACGATCAGCGGTGTCACGGCCGACTGCGCGTTCAACGCCGTCACGCTCCCGGTCGCCGACCGTGATCAGTTCGACGAGGTCTTCAACGTCACCTTGCGCCTGCGCGTCACCGACGACCTGGGCAACGTCGGCGAGGACACCAAGGTCGTCTCCGTCCACCACGATCCCGACGTCCACCCCGGCTTCCCCAAGTACCTGCAAGGCTCTGGAGACAGCTCACCGGCGCTCGCCGACCTGGACGGCGACGGTAAGCTCGACATCGTGATCGCCACCGCCGCCGGAGCGGTCCACGCTTTCGACGCCACCGGCGCAGAGCTCCCCGGCTGGCCCGTCACGACGGATCTCGACGTCCTCCACACCGGCTCGGCGGGTTTCATGAGCGGGGAGGTGAGCTCGCTGGTGCACGAATCCATCCTGAGCTCGGCGGCCGTCGGCGATCTCGAACGCGACGGATCCTTCGAGGTGGTGGTGGCCTCGACGCAGGGGAAGCTCTACGTCTTCTCGTCGACGGGCGTGCTCCGTCCGGGCTTCCCGGTGAGCACCAATCCGGCGTTCTCCGACCCGGCGATCCGCAACGAGGCCAACCGTCTCGACCCCGGCTTCCTCGCCACACCCGTGCTCGCCGACATCGACCGCGATGGCCAGCTCGAGATCATCATCGGCTCGATGGACCGGCATCTCTACGTCTGGCGCGCCGATGGCACCATGCAACCCGGATTCCCCATCCTGATGGTCGACCGCACCGTCACCACCGTGAACCCGCTGAACGGTCAGGTCACCTGGAACCTGTCGGGCGGGCAGCCGGTCGGCTCGCGCGGCACCAAGATCGTCGGCTCGCCCGCGGTCGGCGACATCGACGGCGACGGCTTCCTGGAGATCGTGCAGGGCACGAACGAGGAGTACGTGCGCGGCGAGAGCGGCAACGTCGATGTCTCGTTCTTCGCGGGGGTCTTCGGGTTGTCGCCCATCAACGGTCGCGTCTACGCCATCGATCACGAGGGCAGCCTCAGCCCGCGCGTCGCCACCAACCCTGCGGGACCCTACCTGCCCGGCTGGCCGGTCAAGGTGGCCATCTTCGCCGCCGACTTGCTGCCGACCGTCGGCCACGGCGTCTCGCAAGGGGCCGCGCTCGCCGATGTCGACGGTGACGGCAAGGACGAGGTGATCGTGCAGGGCAACAACGGCCCGGTCTACGTCCTGCGTGGCGACGGCACGTCGCTCTACGGCCTGAGCTCGCACAATAACTACGTGACGCTCGACTACGACGTCTCCCTGGCGACTCCCGCCCAGTCCGAGTCCGTCGACTTCCCGCTCGTCATCGCCGTTCTCGGCAACCCGAGCGTCGGCGACCTCGACGGCGACGGCAACCTCGAGGTCATCGCCGGCACCGCGGGGACGATCAAGTTCATCGACCAGCAAGCCCCCGCGCGCCAGGAGCCCGGCGATCACCAGATCTCCGTGTGGAGCGTCGACAGCGGTCACCTGATCTCGACCTATCCCCGGATCATCGAGGACCTCATGTTCTTCGGGAACCCGAGCGTTGTCGATGTCGACGGCGATGGGCTGCCGGAGATCGTGCAGGGGAGCGGCGGCGGCTTCGTGCACGCCATGAACCATCTCGGCGCAGAGCCGGCGGGATGGCCGAAGTTCACCAACGGCTGGATGATCCCGATCCCCGTCGCGGGCGATATCGACGGCGACGGTCTGCTGGAGGTCGTCGCAGCGAGCCGGGAAGGCTTCCTGACGGTGTGGGACGTCCCCGGCGCCGCCGGAACCAATGCCACGCAGTGGGACGGCTTCCGTCACGATCGGCAGCGCACCGGGGCGCTGCGCTCGGGGGTGCCAGCGGGTCTCGTGCCGGCGGGGTGTCGGGCCGGCGTCTACCCCCTCAAGCTCAGGGCGACCCGCCTCAGGCGGCGGACGGCGCCGGCGAGCGACAGCCTGCGCATGCGTGGATCGTTCCGGTTGGCGGGCAACGCGCTCGACTTCGCGAGCGACGACTTCGAGCTGCGCCTCACGGGGACAGGGACGGCGTACAGCGGCGTCGTCGCGGGTGGGCTCGCGGCGACGCACGGCCGGTTCACGTTCAGCGGACCGGCGGCCGGCGGCGGGGCGATCGACGTGAAGATCACGGCCAAGCGTGGGCTGCTCTACCATGTCACCGCGTCTGCCTCGGGCTTCAGCGCGGCGGGATCGGCGGTGCCGAACGGGACGGCGATCGTGCGTGTGGGGGACGACTGCTTCGCCGCGACGGTGGCGTGCACTGGAGCGGCGGACGGGCAAACCGAGGTGTGCAAGGGACGGCGATGACGAACGCGGGCGGCCGCGCCGAGAGTGTCCCTCGGAGGCGGCCGCTTGGTGGTGCGGGATGCGAGCGGCCGCCGGAAGCGACCTACGCGCGCGGGGCCTTCAGCGGCTCCTGCACCTCGACTTCAGATGTGAACTACGCCGCCCCGCCATCGTGTTGTGTCGCTTCATCCAGGGACTATAGATGGGCTTGCGCGCAGCGGTTCCGGATCATGCGCCAGCCGACCTATTGTTCCCTTCCCGCCCACGAGGCGGGTTTTTGTTCTCGGGAGAGTCCAGACATGGCCAAAACAGCGAAGGCGGCTTCCCAGACCCTCAAGCCCTCCAAGGTCGTCGTGGTCAAGGCACCGCCGCCGGGGCCGACCCGCCCCGGGGCCAAGCTCGCCATCGCCGGCGGGACGCCTGTCTCGGCCACTCCGGTCCCGTTCAGGTCCACGGCCCTGTCGCAGGCGGACATCGATGCCGCGGTGGCCGTGCTCAAGTCCGGCATGCTCCGCGCGGCCAAGAAGTGCGAGGAGCTCGAGGCCCGGTTCGGCGAGGCAAGCGGGGCCAGACACGCGATGACCTGCGCCAACGGCACCGTGGCCCTGCAGCTGGCCTACGAGCCCCTGCTCAAGCCCGGCGATGACGTGCTGGTCCCGGCCTGGAGCTTCATCGCGACCGTCTCGATGGTGGTCGCCCGCGGCTGTCGGCCGATCTTCGTGGATGCCCTGCCCGGCACGTACCAGATGGACATGGCGGATGCCGCGCGGAAACTCACCCGCAGCACCACCACCATCGCCGCGACCCACCTGTACGGCTGCCCCGTGGACATCAATGCGGCGCAGAAGCTCGCGGCCAAACACGGCCTGAAGGTCATCTACGACGCCGCCCAGGCGCACCTCGCCACCTACCGCGGCAAGGGCCTCGGCGCCTTCGGCGATGCGGTGACCTACTCGTTCTACGCGACCAAGAACCTGGCCACCGGCGAGGGGGGCCTGATCTCCTGCAACGACGATGCCCTGGCCCGCAAGATCAGGCTCCTGCGCAGCCACGGCGAGACCGACAAGTATCTCCACGAGAGCGTGGGGTACAACTACCGCATGAACGACATCACCGGGGCCATCGGCTGCTCGCGACTGGCCCGCCTGGCCGAGCAGACCCGTCAGCGCCAGAAGAACGCGGCCCGTTACGACGCCATCCTCCGCGCCATCGACGGCCTCACGCCGCCCGCGACGACCGACGGGGCCGAGGCCGTCTACCACCTCTACGTCGCCCAGATGGACCCCCGGCGCTTCACCTGCACCCGCGATGAGTTCGTGAATGCGCTGAAGGCCGAGGGTGTTCCGACGGCCGTCCACTACCCCTGCCCGCTCACGCGCCAGCCGGCCTTCGCCTCGTTCGCCGACGCCAAGGTGCAGAAGTCTGTCCCCGTCGCGGAGAGTCTGTGCCAGCGGGTCTTCGCCCTGCCCATGCACCACGACCTGACCGACGACCACCTCCGCCTGATCGGCGAGGCGCTCACGAAAGTCGCGGCCGCCTACCGGGCCTGATCGTTCAGCACTCGTAGCAGCCGGCGGCATGAGATGCACCGCGATGCTGTGCGCTGTACACCCCGACCGCTTTGTAGTCAGACGCTCTATCCAACTGAGCTATGGGCGCGGTGAAGAGCCGCCTCCTTAACACAGGCCCCCCTCTTCTCAACGACCGGTTCCCAGGAACGCCTGCGTCTCGGGTGCGCGCGGATGATCGAGGACCTGCGCGGGCGGCCCGCTCTCGACGATCTGCCCGCCGACCAGCACGGCGACACGATCGGCCACCCGCCGGGCGAAGGCCAGCTCGTGGGTCACGATCACCATCGTCTGGCCCGCGGCCGCGAGGTCGCCGATCACCGCGAGGACCTCGCCGACCAAGCGCGGATCGAGCGCCGACGTGGGCTCGTCGAGCAGGAGCACGACGGGCTCCATGGCGAGGGCGCGCGCGATCGCCACGCGCTGCTGCTGGCCACCCGAGAGCGTCGACGGGAAGGCATCGGCGTGCGTCGCGAGCCCGACGCGGACGAGGAGCGCCCGCGCACGCGCCTCGGCGTCCACCGTCGCGAGCCCGAGCACGCGGCGCGGTGCCTCGGTCACGTTCCCGAGCACGCTCAGGTGCGGAAAGAGATGGAAGCTCTGGAACACCATGCCGACGCGCGTCCGGACGGCGCGGAGCGCCGCGGCGTCGGCGCGCTCGCTCATGCCGGCACGGAGGGGATGCCCGGCGATCTCGACCTCGCCCTGGCTGAAGGGCGTCAGGTAGTTGAGCGCGCGGAGGAAGGTCGTCTTCCCGCTTCCCGACGGGCCGAGGATCGCGACCACCT
>VBLA01000202.1 GCA_005879245.1 Deltaproteobacteria bacterium | reverse complement strand
GCCCCATGCCGCTCGCCGCTCGGTCACGAGCGCGACCTTGCCGGAGATCGATCGCGAGAGTCGACTGAGCCTGGTCATTCGGCCGGCGTCCCGGGTCACCTCAGGCGACCGCGTTCTCTGGCTCCGCCGGAAGCTCGCGCGCGAGCCGCTCCGCGTGTCCGGTCGCTCCGAAGTCGGCGTAGAGGCGAAGCGCTTCACGGAGCTCGCGTTCAGCTTCGGCCGCCTGTCCGCTCGCGCGCGCGAGCGCGGCGCGGGTTTCGAGGATCGAGGGCTCGTAGATCGTGCCGCCGCAACCCCGCGCAAGCTCGGTGGCGCGATCGAGAAGCCGGACGATCTCGGCCGCGTCCCGCTCGGGCGAGATCGCGGTCAGGACGCGCGCGCGCGACAGATGGGCCTCGACGGCGCCGAGCCGCCGCGCTCCCTCGGAACGCTGGATCGCCTCCGCCGAGAACTCGAGAGCGCGCTCGAAATTGCCCTTGCCGAGGCAGGCCTCGGCGAGGCGTGCCAGCACCATCAAGAACTGGTTCGGGCCGATCATCTCGGGAGTGGCGATGCGCTTCGCATCCCGGATCGCGGCGATCGCCTCGTCCCAGTTCCGCTCGAGCAGGTGCGCCAGGCCGATCGAGAGCCGCGCGGTGGCGCGGAAGCCGGGCGCATCGAGCCGCTCGGCGGCGTCCAGACCCGACGCGGCATGCGCCAGCGCCTGCGCCGGAGCGCCGCGGTACATGGCAAGCCGGCTCCGGCAGAGGTCGCCGATGCAGACGTAGGTGAGGTCGTGGGCCTCGAGCGCCATCGCCCGGATGCGGTCGATGTCTCGAGCACCGTCCGCGAGCCGGCCGCTCTCGGCGACGATCATCGCCCGATTGGTCCCGGCCCCGAGGTAGCGGCGGAGAACGAAGCTGTCCTTCGGCTTCCGCTCGCCGAGCAGCGCGAAGGCCTCATCGTAGCGCTCGAGCGCGGCGCGCTGATCGCCGCGCATCACGGCGGTGAAACCGGCGTGGCCGCGGACGACGAACTTGAGCTCGGGATCGTCGATGCCGGCGACCACCGCCTCGGCCTCGGCGAGCAGCTCCGCCGACCTGTCGAAATCGCGGTCCGACAGGACGAGCGCCGAGTAGGCGAGCAGGATGCGGACGCGAGCGTCGGTGTCGCCGGTCTCGAGCGCGAGGCGGTGACCCTCCGCGAACGCGGACTCGAACTCCGGCCGCGCGGCCAGGTCGTAGTCGGCGGCGCGGACGAGCCCGATCGCCGCCGCGAGCCGGAGCCGCATCGCTTCCGGGGACTCCGGAGCCTCCGCGGCGAGCGAGCGGACGGCGCGCCAGTGGTCGACGGCGCTGGCCGGCGCGTGCCCTTCCGACCACTCCGCGGCGAGGCCGTGCCAGCGCGCGGCGCGGAGCGACTCGCCCGCGGCCTTCCAATGGTGGGCGAGGAGGGCGGCCGTTCGCTCGTCGAGCTTGGCCGCGCTCTCCTTCTCGACGAGCACGGCGACCGCGGCATGGGCGCGCTTGCGGCGCTCGGCGAGCTGGGAGCCGTAGGCGACTTCCTGGGTGAGCGGATGCTTGAAGGCGTACTCGACCTCGGGGAAGAGCACCTCCTCGAAGATCAGATCGCGTCCGCGGAGCGTGCGAATGGCGTCTTCCAGCTCCGTCTCGGGAAGCTCGGCGACCCGCTTGAGGATCGACTGCGGGAAGCGCTTGCCCATGACCGCCGCGGTCTGCAGAAGGCGCCGCTCGCGCTCGGGAAGCCGATCGATGCGGGCCGCGAGCAGCGCGTGGATCGTCGGCGGCACGCGGAGCTCGGTGACGGGCCCGACCAGCCGATACGCCCCGCGCCCGCCCTGCAGGCTGCCACCCTCGATCAGCGACTGGACGACCTCCTCGACGAAGAACGGATTGCCGCCGGTGTGGTCCTGCACGAGCTCGGGGAGACCGCGGAGGCTCGGGTCCCGGCCGAGCAGGTCGTCGAGCAGCTCGCGCATCGCTTCCGGCCCGAGCGGCAGCAGCGGGAGCTGCTGGTAAACGGTCTTCTTCATCCAGTCGGCGAGGAACTCCGGCCGGAAGTTCAAGAGCACGAGCGTCTTGGTGCCGGCGATGGCGTCGAGGAGAGTGTCGAGGAAGCGCCCGGTCCCCTCGTCGAACCAGTGGAGGTCCTCGAGCAGGATCACGTGCGATTCGCGCTCGCCGAGCGCCTTCAAGAGGCGCGCGATGATACCGAAGAGCTGCCGCTGGCGATCGGCGGGGTCGAAGAGCGGCGCCGGGCGGGCGGGATCGGGGACGCCGAGGAAGTCGAAGACCAAAGGCAGCGCCTCGTCGAAGCGCGGGTCGATCAGCATCAACGTGCCGGCGATCTTCTGCCGCGCCTCGCGCTCGCCGTCTTGCTCGGTGAGGCCGAACACGCCGCGGAGGAGCTCGAGGAGCGGCAGGAACGGCAGCAGCCGGCCGTGAGCGACCCCGCGTCCCTCGTGCACCGCGACGCCGCGCGAGCGGCAGCGCTCGACGAGCTCGGCGCATAGCCGACTCTTCCCGGTGCCGGCCTCGGCCACGACGCCGACGACGCGCCCCTGGCCTTCGGCGGCGCGGGCCAGCGCGGATTCGAGGCTCGCCATCTCGTCGCTGCGTCCGACGAAGCGGGAAAGGCCGCGCGCGCGGGAGACGTCGAGGCGAGTGCGCATTCGGCCCACGCCTTCGAGCGAGCAGACGCGCATCGGCTGGCTCACGCCTTTCAAGCGGAACTCGCCGAGGCTCGCGAGCTCGAAGAAGCCCGAGACCAGCGCCGCGGTCGTGTCGCTCACGTACACCTCGCCGGGATCGGCGAGCGTCTGAAGGCGGGCGGCGATGCCGACGACGCGGCCCTGCGCGGTGTAGTCCATCCGCAGGTCGTCGCCGATCTTCCCGACCACGACCTCGCCGGAGTTGAGGCCGATGCGGGTCGCGAAGGTGAGGCCGCGCTCGCGCTTCAGCTCCTGGGCGAAGCGGCGGAGCTCCTCGACGAGGTGGAGCGCCGCGTAACAGGCGCGGTGCGCGTGGTCCTCGTGCGAGATCGGCGCGCCGAACAGCGCCATCACCCCGTCGCCGGTGTACTGGTTGATCGTGCCCTCGTAACGGTGGACGCCTTCGGTCAGGATCTCGAAAAAGCGGTCGAGGATCCGGTGCCACTCCTCGGGGTCGACCTGCTCGGCGAGCTCCATCGAGCCGGTGACGTCGGCGAACAGCACGGTCACGTGCTTCCGCTCACCCTCGATGGCGCTCCGCGAGGTCAGGATGCGGTCGGCGAGGTGCTTCGGGGTGTAGGCGCGGGGGTCGCGGCCGGGACGGTCCGGGCGGGGCGGTGCCGTGGCGGCCACGCCCGTACCTATCGGCGCACCACAGGCGTCACAGAACCGCGCACCGGCTCGGAGCTCGATGCCGCATTGCGCGCAGCTCGAAGCGAGCGCGCGCCCGCACGAGTCGCAGAAGCGCGCGCCGACGCGGTTGGCCTGTCTACAGGTAGGGCAAAGTGACTCTGGTGCCGAAGCCATCGAGGAATCTCCATGCGAGCTTGTCATGCTCGACGAGCCGATGACATACCCGTCTCGCGGCGACCGCAAGGAGGCGCCATGGGCGAATCGATTCCGAAAGGCATCGTCGTGGAGCATGGGCCGGGAGGGTCCTCCGCCCC
>VBLA01000201.1 GCA_005879245.1 Deltaproteobacteria bacterium | reverse complement strand
CAGGTGGCGGTTCGAGGTCGCGGCCTTCTTCCCGGGCGTTGGCGCCGAGGCTTCCGATGCGGAGCTCCTCCGCATCGCTCCGGGCTACCCGATCTTTCGCATCGAGCCCAGCTGATGCTCCGTCGTTGTGCGCCCTCAGGCGCCGAGCAGCCGCCACGCCCACAAGACCATGATCAGCATCTGGAGCGTGTAGAAGGCGGCGCGAATCGCCACGGCGCCCTGGCTGATCGAGATCAGATGGACGGTCGACTGGACCATGCGTGCGTAGACGGCGATCATGGCCAGCGGGTCGGTGATAGCGCTCTTGCCCGATGAGACCGCGGCGAGGATGAGCGCCGCGAACACCGGGATCTTCCGCTGTCCGGTGAGGACGAAGTAGACGCGATGGTTCACCATCACGAAGGCGAGCACCAGCGTCCACGCGGCGAACCAGACCAGGGCCCTGAGTGAAGGACTCATTGCACCTCCTCGCAACGACGGGCGCCCCTACCACCACCGGCTCTCGCTCGGCAAGAGCCGCCTCCCAGTGCAACAGGATGCTGAAGAACGGATCGCCGCCACATACGGGGAGCGGGGCGCGGGGCACCCCCGAGCGCCGCCTGTGAGGTCGCGCACACGACTTTCGAACTAACTTGAGCCGGCGCTCGCGACCGAACCGAAGGCGACCGGGGGTGCCCCGCGCCCCGCTCCCCGTCCTCGAACGCGACGATTCCGTTCTTCAGCTGCCGCTAGCCGCCCACGATGGACACGAAGCTCACGCACCGCCCGGGCGCCCCGCCCAGGTTGTGGGTGAGCCCGAGCTTCGGGGCCGGGATCTGGCGCGGGCCGGCCTCGCCGCGGAGCTGGAGCCACATCTCGTACATCATGCGGAGGCCGCTCGCGCCGATCGGATGGCCGAAGCTCTTGAGCCCGCCATCGGGGTTGATCGGCTGCGGGCCCTCGCCGTCGAAGCGTCCGTCGAGCACGTCCTTCCACGCCTTGCCGCGCGGCGAGAAGCCCATGTCCTCCATGAGGACCAGCTCGGTCGGTGTGAAGCAGTCGTGCACCTCGGCCATGCTGATCTCGCCGCGCGGGTCCTTCACGCCTGCCTGCTTGTAGGCGTCCTCGGAGCTCGCCACCACCTCGGGGAAGGTCGTGAAGTCGTACTCCTGGCTGTAGTAGCCCGCGGCCGGACCCGCCGCGAACGACAGCGCCTTCACGAAGATCGGATGCTTCGAGTACTTGTGCGCGTCCTCCGCCCGGCAGAGGATCGCCGCCGCCGAGCCGTCGCTCACCCCCGAGCAGTCGAAGATGCCGAGCATGCCGGCGACGGGGGGCGACTTGCAGATGGTCTCGATCGGCACCTCCTTGCGGAACTGGGCCTTCGGGTTCTTCGCCCCGTTCTTGTGGTTCTTCCACGCGATGCGGGCGAGCACCTGCTTCAGCGTCCCCTCCTCGACGCCGTACTTCTTCGCGTACGCCGGGGCCAGGAGCGAGAAGGTCGCAGGCGCGGTCATGTTCGAGAGCGTGCCGTCGTTGGGCGGGTTCGTGCCGACCAGGCCCGAGTAGCCCGAGTCCTTGAGCTTCTCGACCCCGATCGCCATCACCAGGTCGTAGGCACCGCTCGCGACCGCGTAGGCGGCGTTGCGGATGGCCTCGCTGCCGGTGGCACACATGTTCTCGAGGCGCGTCACCGGCTTGTAGGGGATCTTGAGCGCCTCCGAGAGCATGAGCCCCGAGTAACCGCTCGCCATCGTCCCGAGCCAGTAGGCGTCGACCTGCTCGGAGTCGATGCCCGCGGACCGGTAGGCCTCCATGGCGGCGTCGACGAGGAGGTCCTCGGGGCCCTTGTCCCAGTGCTCGCCGAAGGGCGTGCAGCCCATGCCAACGATCGCGACGCGGTCCTTGATCCCGTTGCTCGCCATGCTCGTCTCCTTCAGCGCCCCGGTCGGGCTTTCCAGAAGTAGTTGTGCACACCCTGCGCGGTGAAGAGCCGCCGGAAGGTCATCTCGAGGTGATCACCGATGGCGACCTTCGCGGGATCGACGTCGGTCAGCTCGCAGGGGAAGCGCCCGCCCCCCTCGTAGTCGACGAATGCCGCCACGACCGGCGGCTGGAGCGAGTAGGCGAGGTGATCGAGCGTGTAGGTCGCGATCCGGCTCGAGGTGTCCGCAAAGCGCTCGTCCCGCATCTGGTCGACGGCGCCGCACTTGACGCACACCCGCTGCGGCGGCAGGTGCCCGGTCTGACACTTCTGGCAGCGCGAGCCGACGAACGCGAGCTT
>VBLA01000200.1 GCA_005879245.1 Deltaproteobacteria bacterium | reverse complement strand
GGCGTCGCGGACTCGAGCTCGCCCGTGCAGTAGATGAAGGACCCGTAGGCCACGGCGAGGAGACCGGCGACGAGGCCGGCCGGGGCTCCGAAGCAGCGCCGTCCGACGCGGGCAATCGCCACGCAGGTGATCGCGTCGAGGACGGCTTGTACGACGGCGACGGCCGTGACGCGCGGGCCGAACGTCGCGTAGATCCCCGCGACGAGGTAGGGGTAGCCGGGCGCCTGATCGAAAGGAAGCGAGGTTCGCTGCGTCCAGCTGAGAATGCTGAGCGCCCAGAGATGGTACCGGAGCCGCTCGGTCTGGAGGTGGGTGAAGAAGTACGCGTGGCGGATCGAAAGAACGTGGAGCAAGCGGAGCCCCAGCGCCACGCAGAGGACCGCGCTGTCCGTCCACGGCACCGAGACTCAGTACCACAGACGCGCGATTTCGCGTCGTTGCGTGTTCACCTCTCCGGACCGAGGGGTGCGAGGAGCTCTGCCATCACCTTGCGGGCGGCGTTCAGGTAGGCGTCCCCGAGGTTCACCTCGCCCGGCGTGGCCACCGGCGCCGGGCGCCGCTCCGCGCGCCAGCGGACGAGTCCCGACGTGGAATCGATCAGCTCGGCCGTGAGTCCAACGATCACGAATGTGGGGAGCGTCGGCGCGTCCGGCTCCCAGCGTCGCACGTCGATCCAGAGGACGAGCCCCACGAGGCCGCCGTGGCGCGCGATCGCCACCGCCGAGTCCGTGCTGCCCGGGGCGCGTCCCTCGGTGGCCCCCTCCACCGTCTCGGGCGGCACCGCGGTGAAGCCGCGCCGCTCGAGCTGGAGGCGGGCCTCGGATGCAAGGACGTCGGGGACCGTCACGCGCTCAGTGCGAAGCGCGTAGCGTTCGAGGAACGACGTGCCGGCAACCAGGAGCGGGTCGCCGGTGTGGTTGCTCGGCTCGAGTACGGCGACCGTCCGCGGGAGGTCGGAAGGCACCGTCTCTCCCGGCCGCGTGCAACCGAGGCCGACCGCCGCGAGCCCCAGAAGGAGGGCGGTCCGGTCGATCATGGTGTCTGCCCGCTTGCGGGCAACATCTCCCCCAGGCGCTGCTCCATCGTTTGCAGCTGACGGCGCAGCTGCTCTTGCTCGGCGCGGAGCGTACCGAGCGTCCGCCGCGCATCGGCGAGTGCAGCCACGGGCGCGCCGCGTTCGCGCGCGGCGACGACCTCGGGAACCAGACGGCGAACCTCGGCCTCGAAGCCCGCCGCGGCCGCGTCGTCGCCGCGGTTGACGGCGAGTGCATAGCGGAAGAGGAGGCGCCCGGCGCGACGGGCGTCGGCCAGGGTCTCGTCGGCGAGCAGCACCGGGTCGGGCGTGGACGTCGAACGCGCTGCCAGCTCCTCGGTGAAGGCGTCGAGCGCCTCGCCCGTGAACCAGTCCTTGTCACCCCCAGGGCCCATGCGTGTGAGCCTCGGCGCCAGGAACTCGATCACAGGGCGGTCGTCGGTGTTGATCGGGCCGGTGTTCAGCACGGCAGGCGCCCCCGCGAGATTGCCGAGGTAGAGCATGGCGAGACCGCGCGGGCTCGAGAGGAGCGGGTCGTCGCTCCAGGCGGGAAGGGCCGCGATCCGCTCGCGCAGGCTCCCCAGATCGAGCGTGGGGGGAGCGACCTGCCCCACTAGGGCGACGATGGGCCGATTGGCGTAGAAGTCGTCGCGCCAGAGCGTGACGGACGGGAAGACGGCGACGAACGTGCGGGCGATGACGTCGAACTCCTCCCGCGTGAGCTGGTAGAGCGGCAGCCACTGGCAGAAGAGGCCCCCGGGCGCGAGCCGCCCGGCGACGGTCTCGAACATCTCGCGCGCATAGAGGCTGCCGGCGCCCGCGTGCCACGGAATGAAGAGATCGCCGACCACGACGTCGTAGCGCTCGGCTGTGGTCACGAGGTAGCGCCGCCCGTCGTCGACGACCAGGCGCACCCCGGGCCGCTCGAGCAGCTGTGCGTTCCACGTGGCGAACTCGGTGGCGGCTAGGCGCGCCACCTCCGGCACCAGCTCGATGACCGTCGTCTCGTCGACGCCGAGAGCCGCTCCCGCGCTGGCCGTGATACCGGTCGCCATGCCAATGAAGGCGGCCCGCCGCGGTGCGGGGTGAAGGAGAAGCGGGAGGAGGCCCTGCCGGCGCTCGTTCGTAGCGGCGGCGCTGCCGCCGAGCACGTAGAAGTTGTCGAGGCGGAGCTGGTGGTCGTCCGCGCTGTCGACGACCGTGACGATGCCCGCCGGGCCCTCGACACTCCTCCGCAACGTCTCGCCCGCCGCGAGATGCGTCAGCGGCGCTCGGAGTGGATTGGCGAGCACGATCACGATGAGCGCGGCGTAGGCGACGGCGCGCCCGCGGCGCTCGGGTGGCGCGACGACGTCGGCCAGCACGATGTACGTCACGGCGGCGAGCAGCACCCCCCCGCGGAGCCCCATCCTCGGCAGGAGGACATAGCCCGCTCCCAGCGCGCCGAGGGCTGCGCCGAACATGTTGGCCGCGGTGAGGTCCCCGAGTGGTCGCGCAGCACCGCCCTTCTCGCCGAAAGCCGCCCACAGGGCGGGGAGGACGGCACCGGCCGCGATCGCACCTGGCCCCGCGGTGACGGCCGCCAGCCCGACGATGCGGAGCAGGTACGCGGGGAGCCCCGTTTCCATGCCGTCGTACCCGAGGTCGCCGGTGAGCCACACGAAGCCCCACAACCCGCCGACCGCCGCCAGCGCGCCACTGACGAGGGCGAGCGCCGCCACCACGGTGGCGCGGACATGCGCGAGCAGGACTCCCGCGAGGGCGGCTCCGCTCGCCAGGGCGACGAGGAACACGAGGCTCACGGCGGCGAAGGAGTAGACGGAGTTGTGGAGCACCTGCGCGAAGAGCCGTATCCACAGGACCTCGAGAGCGAGGCCGATCGCTCCGGACGCGGCGGCCAGGAGACGCAGGCGGGGAGCAGCGACCGGGGATGTGGCGGTCCCGCGACCCTGGCGAAGCAGCGAACCCTCGTCGCCCACGAGCAGCGCGAGGAGCCCGGCTGCGGCGCTCGCGCCGACGACGGTCAGGTAGCTCGCCGTCACGCCGATCGCGGCAGGCAGACCGAAGCCCATTGCCGCCACCCCGAGCGCACCGCCGGCGGTGTTGATGGCGTAGAGGAGCCCGCCGCGGCGTCCGACGCTGCCCGCCGCGAGCGCCTGACCGAGGACGGGCAGCGTCGCACCGAGGCAGAGCGTGGCGGGCAGCATGGCGAGCGCGAGCGCGAGCATGCTCGTCGCAAGGGCGCTGCGGAACACGAGCAACGACCAGAGACCGCCGGCGGCCGCTCCGAGTTCGAGAAACGCGTAGCGGCGAACTCCGCCCGTCGAAGTCCGACGCCCGAGCGCTGCTCCTAGGCCGAGGCCGGTGAAGTAGCACGCGAGCACGGTCGAGGTCGTGGTGGCCGTGGCGCCCAGGACGAGCCCCGCCGAGCGCATCCACAGGAGCTCGAAGCCGAGGGCGGCGACCCCCGAGAGCCCGAAGCAGAGCCAGAGAACCGCTCTCACGATGCCGACCGAGCGCTCGTCCGCCACCGGCCGATCATGGTCACGGTGGTAACGACTGCGAGGACGACGCTCGCGACCGCCACCTCCGCCGGCCCGAGGGGCAGATCGAAGCGATACGCACAGTAGAAGCCGACGAAGGCGGTGAGGCCCCCGATGCTCGCGGCGGCGAGCGAGAACGAGATCATCCGGCGCGTGAGGAGCCGCGCCGTCAAGGGCGGAACGACCAGGAAGCCGAAGGTGACGAGCGGGCCCGCGGTCATCACTCCGAGAGAGATCGTGACGCCGATGGCGAGATAGAGGAGGAGATCCCACACCGCCACCCGCTTGCGGAAGACGACCGCGAGATCGCGGTCGAAGGACACGAGCAGGAACTCCTTACGGAACGCGAACAGCACCACCACCACCGCGCCCAGCACCGCGGCGAGCACCCCGAGGCTCGCGCTCGTGGTCGCCAGGATGTCACCCTTCAGGAGGTTCACCATCTGGGCGTCCCCGTGCGGGTCGGCGGCGAGGAAGAGGATGGTGAGTGCGGCCGCCACGGCGTAGGTGACGCCGATCCGGGCCTCGACGGTCTCGCGGCCTTGCCGTTCCATGGCAGCGAGGACGAGGATCCCTCCCAGTGTGAAGGCAAACGCTCCCACGATGGCCAGGGAGCGCTCGCTCACGTTGCCGTGCTCGTGCGGGCCGACGACCAGGCGGTAGGCTACGAACGCGAAGGCGATGCCCGCCGCGGAGAGCTGCGGCAGCGCGACGCCGAGGAAGATCATGCGGCGGAGCACGAAGTACACCCCGACCAGCGGACAGACGGCGCCGACCAGCACGCTGCCGACGAGCGCGTCGCGCAGGATGAAGTCCGGCCGGAGAATCTCGACGAGCGCACTCATCACCCCGTTGCCAGCGCGCCGAACACATCCAATATCCGCTCGGGGGCGAGCATCGTGGCCGTGGGCCCCTTGATGGCCGTCCCACCGTCCACCCAGATGACGGCGCCGACGACGGGCCGGACGAGCCGGAGCTGGTGCGTCACCAACACGATCGTGAGGCCCTCCTCCCGGTTCAGGCGGGAGAGGACGTCCATGATCGCCGCCGCGGCGCCCGGGTCGACGCCGGCGGTCGGCTCGTCGAGGAGGAGAAGCCGCGGCTCGCTCGCGAGCGCCCGGGCGATGAGCACGCGCTGCTTCTGTCCGCCGGACAGAGCCCAGAAGGGTTCGGCCGCCACGGCAGCCAACCCCACCTGCGAGAGGCACTCGGCCGCCAGCGCCCGCTCCCGCCGGCCGACGGGCCGGAGCGGCGGCAGCCGCGCGTAGGTCCCCATGAGGACGACCTCGAATGCGCTCAGCGGGAAGATCGGATCCAGCGTCTCGCGCTGGGGGACGTAGCCTGGAGGACTGGCCGCCCGGTCGAAGCAGTACTCGATGTGCCCGCCGAGCACGGGCAGAAGGCCGAGGAGCCCACGCAGGAGGGTCGTTTTCCCGGCACCGTTCGGGCCGAGGAGAGCGAGGAACTCGCCCTCCTCGACCGTGAGGCCGAGATGCTGGAGCACCGCACGCGCGTCGTACCCCAGGCTGACGTCGTCCAGCCGGACGAGCGCCTTCGGCATCAGCTGCCCTGCACCGCCTTCAGCATGGTGCGCAGGTTGTAGTCGAGAAAGCTGATGTAGTCCTTGGTCTCCGGAAGCCCGCCCGACATCACGGGAAGCTCGACCAGCTTGGCACCCGCCGTCTGGGCGACGGACTCCGCCAGCCCCGCCGGGTACTGCAGCTCGCGCACGACGATCTTCACGTTGTTCTTGCGCATGCTCTCCTCGAGCTCGGCGATGTGGCTCGGAGTCGGGTCGATGCCCGCGCGGATCTCGATCGTCCCGAACGGAACCATGCCGAACGCCTCAGCGAAGTAGACCAGATCGGGATGGTAGCTCACCAGCTTCTGGCCGTGCAGGGGCGCCGCCTCCTTCTCCCACCTGACGGCGGCGGCGTCGAGCTGGGCGAGGTAGGCGTCGAGGTTCCGCTGGAAGACGGCCTGGTGCTCGGGGTACAGGCGCCCGAGACCATCCGCGATCGCACGGGCGGCCGCCTTACCGCCCTCCGGGCTCACGTTGTAGTGCGGGTTGCCCATCGGGTGCTGGTCGCCGAGCGCGCGGTCGAGGCGCGTCGGGACTTCGAGCACGGTCACGTAGACCGAGCAGTCGATGTAGCCCGGCGCATCGCGGATGATCCGTGGGTTCTTCGCGGCGTCGAGAAGCGCTGGCAGGAAGGCGTGCTCCGCCTC
>VBLA01000199.1 GCA_005879245.1 Deltaproteobacteria bacterium | reverse complement strand
CATAGAGCCCGAACACGAGCGAGTGCGCGAGGGCGCGCTCGAACACGTCGCGCGGGAGACCGACCGACCAGTAGGCGCGCGCGAGGAACTCGTGGACGAGGGCAACGTCGAGCCGTCGGGGGTCGGTGCTGATCACGTACTCTCCCCGTGTCCACTCGCGCAGCATTTCCGAAGAAGACACCGCCCCGGTCGAAAGGGAAAGGGGGCCCCTACGCTCGTGGAGACGGGGCCTGGGCAGGCGGCGGCCGGAAGTCGACAGGTCGGTAGCGCCCGGCCCGGAGCTCCCGCACCAGCTCCTCGCCGGTGCGGATCTCGTTCTCGAACTCGGTGGCACACACGCCAACGAAGCTCACCAGGTGGGAGTCGCTGCCGCCGAAGGCCCGGTAGCCGTGCCGCTCGATGAGGGTCTGGACGCGCGCGTCCTCGCCCTTGCGGCTGCCGCCGTTCAGCGCCTCGACCGCGACGACACCTTCCAGCGGCGGCTTCGTCTCGTAGTGCGCACAGAGACCGACGTTCGGCCGACCCGGGTGACACGGGAGCGCGATGCCGCCGAGCCGCTCGACCTGGCGCAGCAACTCCTGCGCCGGCAGCCGAACGTCGCGGAAGTCGAAGCGCGCGAGGATGTCCTCGTTGACGCCGTAGACGAGCACGTGACCGTAGTCGGTCTCGACCTCGGCCGCGTTCAGGACGAGGAAGCCATAGCGATCTTCGAGCGTCCGGTACTCCCGCCGCAGGTCGAATTGCCGGTGCTCCGTCAGCACGATGCCGTCGAGCGGCCGTTCGTCGCGTTTGCGGGCGAGGAGCTTGAGGTACGCCTCGACCGGTGCGCGGCTGTCGTCCGATAGCTCGGAGTGGAGGTGGAGATCGAGGATCATCGCCCGGGGGGACCCTGCCTTCAGGCCGGACGGAACTTCGGCAAGCTGACCTCGGGCGTCACGTCCTCGAAGAGCACCTCGACCGGCATGCCGATGCGCACCGCCTCCGGCGCGCAATCGACCACGTTCGTCATGAGCCGGACGCCCTCGGCGAGGTCGACCACGGCGAGCACGTAGGGCAGCGCGTCCCGGTACCCGGGCGCCTGGTTCTGGTAGGTGACCGTGAAGGTGTAGACCGTGCCCCGGCCGCTGGCGCGCACCCACTCGGTTGCCGCGGAGAGGCAGACGGGACAGAGCGCGCGCGGGTAGAAGCGCTTGGCCCCGCAGTCGCGACAGCGCTGGACATGGAGCTCGTGGCGAGCGAGCGCTTCCCAGTAGCCGCGCGACTCCTCGTCGATGCGGGGCAGATACTTCTGGTAGGAGGTCCCGTCCGGCTTGCTCATGTCCCTCCGAGGATCAGTGTCACGCCACTGTGACGCTGACCGAGCATGCCGCCCGTGCCGTGGACGCAGGCGAGGTGGGCGTCCCGCACCTGCACCGGCCCCGCCTCCCCACGGAGCTGCCGGGTTGCCTCGATGACCAGGAAGATGCCCCGCATGCCCGGATGGTTGGAGGAGAGGCCACCGCCGTCCGTGTTGACGGGGAGTGCCCCGCCGAGCCCGATGCGACCGCCGGCCGAGAACGCACCGCCCTCGCCCCGCGGGCAGAAGCCGAGTCCTTCGAGCGTGGTCAGCACCGTGATGGTGTAGGAGTCGTACACCATGCACATGTCAACGTCGCCAGGCGTGACGCCCGCACGCCGGAAGGCGAGCGGTCCCGATTGAAAGGCGGCGACGTCGAGGAGGTCGCGTGTGCCGATCTCCCCGTGCCGCACCGCCTCCGCACCACCCAGGATCAGGACCGGCGGCTTCCGGAGATCGCGGGCGCGCTCGGCGGAGGTGAGCACCAGGGCGCCGCCGCCGTCGGAGATCATGCAGCAGTCGAGCAGGTGGAGCGGCGACGAGATCATGCGCGAGGCGATCACATCCTCGACGGTGATCGGGTCGCGGTACTTGGCATGGGGGTTCAGGCTCGCGTGGCGGCGCATCGTCACCGCTATCTCGGCGAGCTGCTCGCTCGTGGTCCCGTACTCGTGCATGTGGCGCTGCGCTACGAGCGCGTACGAGCCGACGATCGTCGGGCCGAACGGCGCCTCGAAGTGGTCCGGCGGCTCGGTCGCAAAGCTGCCGCCGGTACCGATCGCGAAGCGCTCGGACGCGGCCGTCGAGCCGTAGGTGACGAGCGCCACCGCGCAAAGCCCCCCCGCGATCGCGGCCGCGGCGTGCAGGCAGTGGGAGACGAAGGAGGAACCGCCGATCGACTGCGCGTCCAGGTAGCACGGGCGGAGATCGAGGTGCTGCGCGAGCGACATGATGCCGATCGGCCCGACGCCGCTCGTGAAGAAGCCGTCGACGTCCCGGATCGTGAGGCCCGCATCCGCGAGCGCCCCACGCGCGCTCTCCGCGTGAATCTGAAACGGCGTCATGTGCGGTGCGAAGCGCGTGGGATGCTCGTAGGCGCCGACCACCGCCGTCTTCCGCCAGATGCTCACCGGAGGGTCTCCGCGAAGCTCGCGACCAGCCGGTTGAACCGGTCGGCCTGCTCGAGCGGCGCCTGGTGCCCTGCCTCGGAGACGATCTCGAGGCGCGCGCCCGCGATCCCGCGCGCCAGCTCCTCGGACAGCGCCGGTGGCGTCGCCTGGTCGTCGGCCCCCGCGACGACCAGCGTCGGCGTGCGGATCCGCGGCAGGAGCGCGTCTCCGTCGAACGCCTGGCAGGCGAGCAGGTCGGCGTAGCGGACGCGCGGATCGGTCTTCACCTGCTGCATCCACGCCTCGCGCATGAGGGCGACGGGCGTGGACGGGGAGAACGTCTCGGTCGTGAACTGTTGCGGCAGGCGGCCTCGCACGACGTCGCGCAGCGTCGTGAGGTGGGCAGGTTCAAGCGGAAAACGCGCCCCCGTGCACACCAGCACCAGGCCGGCCAGGCGTTCCGGGTGCCGGGCGGCGACCGTCATCGCGACGGCTCCCCCCATACTCCGTCCGACCAGCACGAACGGACGGAGCCGCACCGCGTCGGCGAAGTGGACGAGGGACTCCGCGTACGCGTCGATCGTCGGCAGGCCCTCGACGCCGCTCGAGCGCCCGTGGCCCGGGAAGTCGAGCGCCACGACGCTGTGCTCCTCGGCCGCTGCCGCGAACTGCCGCTGCCACATGCCCGCATTGCTCCCCGCGGCATGGACGAGCAGGAAGAGCCGCCCGCGGTCGAGCGCGGAGTGTCAATTGATGGGAGCGGGGACCTCGACGGCGATGACCGTCGGCGCGTCGGGCGCGGAGGTGACTCGTACGGCGCCACCGAACGGGCGGAGACGCTCGCGCACCGCGACCAGGTTGACGGGTTCGGAGGAGGGGCCGGCGATCTCGACCTGCACCGTCTCCGGATCCCGACGGTACCGCACGCGCAGCGGGCCCGCCTCCTGCCAGCGGACGAGTGAGCCGAGCATCTCCTCCGTCGCACGGAAGAGCGCGCTCTCGATCTCGAACGGCATGCGGATGTCGGAGCCCTCGATCTCTAGCGAGAGGCTGACGCCCGATCGCTCGCCCAGCTGCCGGAGGTACCAGCGGAGTGCCGGGACGTAGCCGAAGTCCTCGAGCAGGGAGGGGCGAAGCGCTTGGGCAAGATCGCGCAGCTCGCCGAGCACTTGCACCACGAGTGCGCGCGCGTCGCGAAAGCGTTCGCGGGCCGCGTCCGGCCCTCCCTCGAGCAGCGGCTCGAGCGCCTGCAGCTGCGCGTTGGCGGCGGCCAGACGTTGCCCGATCCCCTCGTGGATCGCCTGCGCGGTGTGGCGCAACTGCTCGTCACGCCGCTCGATCACCTCGACCGCGAAGTGGCGCCACCGGCTCGACGAGCAGGAGCACGGCGGACACGCCCGTGCCCACCGGGACCATGAGAAGGCCGTGCGGCGCCAGAGCCGCGAGCGTGCGCGCCGAGGTGTCGTCCAGGTCTTCGAGACCGAGCGGGCGACCGAGTACGCGCAGGCGGGCGACGAGAGGGCCGAACAGGTCCGGGCTGGTGATGGTCTCCCACGTGCACCGGTCCGCCCCCTCGGCGGCGAAGCGCTCGAGCTGCCCTTCCCCGTCGATCAGGGCGAGCGCAGCCGCCGCGCCGGTGATCGCCGCCGCGCGCCGCGCCACCTGTTGCATGACCGCCTCGAGTTCGTCCTCCGCCGAGTCGTTGGCCAGCGCGAGCGCCGCATCGATCAGCGCCTCGTTTCGCTCGACGGACGCGCTGCTACTCGCCCTGACGAGTCGCAGCCGGGCCAGAAGCCGTTTGATCACCCACATCACGGTCCGGCGTTCGCGTACCACGCGGGCGCTGCATTGGCATCCCCCCTGGCATCCCCGGAAGTAGGGAAACCGCGGGGAGATTTAGGCGAGGGCCGGAAGCGAATTCTGCGCGATCACGTCGCGGTAGAAGAGCGCCGCCGGCCGCGGCCGCCGCGCCAGTGTCCCGGGCTCGATCGCGACGAGACCGAAGTGCCGCGTGTAGCCCTCGGCCCACTCGAAGTTGTCCATCAGCGACCAGTAGAAATACCCGCGCACGTCGACGCCCTCGGCGATGGCGGCGTGCAGCTCGCCGAGATGCACGTGGAGGTAGCGCGTGCGCGCCGCTTCATCCAGCGTCGCGTGCCCGTTCTCCGTGACCATCAACGGCCTTCCGAGTCGAGCGAGCCGGCGGAGCTGGTGCCCGAGGCCGGGCGGATGGACCTCCCAGCCCATCTCGTCGATGAACTCCGACCGTTCCCCCGCCCGACGCAGGGCGAGCGGCGACACGGTGGGCTGGGTGAGGCTGCCGGGGCGCACCAGCATGCGGCTGTAGTAGTTGAGCCCCAGCACGTCGTAGCTGTCTCTGAGACCCGGCTCCTCCTCCCCGTCACCGCAGGGCGGCATGATCCGGCCGGTGCGGATGCCGTCCAGGTACCACTGGTTCATGAAGCGATCCTGCGCCTCCACCTCGGCCCGATCCGCGGGCTCGTCTGGATCGAGCGGCGCAAAGTACGGCATGTTGTGCACGACGCCGACCGGAACGTCCGTGGCGACGACGCCGCGGAGCGCGCCGTACATCGCGCCGTGGGCGCGCAAGGTATGGCGAGCAACTCCCAGAGCGCGAGACAGATCGCGCACCTCCGGTGGGTGGGCCCCGAGGACGTAGCCCACCAGGGGGGCGATCATCGGCTCGTTGATCGTCCACCAGACGGCCACCCGGTTCCCGAGCGCCCGCCCCACCCGCTCCGCGAAGCGGGCGAGCCAGTCGATGATGCGGGGATTCTCCCACCCGCCCTGGCACTCGACCCAGAGCGGGTTGGTGAAGTGGTGGAGGGTCACCGTCGGCACCATGCCGTGGTGGCGGATCGAATCGCACACCGCCCGGTAGTGATCGAACTCCCGCTCGTCGAAGCGCCCCTCCTCGGGCTCGAGCCGGCTCCACTCGACGGAGATGCGCTGCGCCGTGTGCCCGAGCGAGGACGCGAGGCGAAAGTCCCCGTTGAAGCGCTCGTAGTGGTCGCAGGCGAGCCCGGAGACGGAGCCGTCCCGGATGTGGCCGCCCTCCTGCTCCCACGCCCACCATTGGTTGTTGCTGCAGCGGCCTTCGACCTGGTGCGCGGAGGTGGCCGCACCCCAGAGGAAGCCAGCCGGGAAGGCGAGGCGGCCCGCCATGGGTCGGCATTCCTTAGCAGCCCTACTGCGCCCGTGCCATGATGGCCACTGGCCCCGCCCGGTGCGGCTTCCGCCCATGGAGTGGCAACCGCCCGTCGGGCCCGGGATCAGGACGTCTTGTGTCGAAGAAGCTCGCGCAGCCGCGGGCCGGTCGTTGCTGCAGAAGCTTCCCGATCCCCCGGGGTCACAGGTCGGGAGACTGGAGAAGTCCCAGGCGAACTCCTCGCGCGGGATTCCGGGGTTGTCGGGGTCGAAGCTGGTTAGGCGACCGGGGTTGGTCTGGGCGACCCAGATGCGATGCCGCCCGTCATCCCACGCCACGCCGATCACACTGTTGCGGTCGCCGGGCAAATTGTAGACGCGGATCGTCTGCGCGGCGCGATCGTAAGCGAGCGCCCGGCTGTGGTTCCGGGGGCCGTCGTATCTGCTCGGTTCGGACCCGCCCTCGGTGAACCAGACGCGCCCGCTCGCGTCCAACGTGACGTCCTCGCCGAAGGTCGGGACGTCGGCCTGCCCGCAGCCCGGGATGCAGAGGTGGAACGGGGTGCCCACGGTCACGGGATAGAGGGCGGCCTTCACCTGTGCGTCGGCCGGATCCCAGTACCCGAAGTCGCGATGGAACTCCGCGTCGAGCCAGATGCGTCCGCTACCGGGCTCGAGGGCGGGGTCTGTCGGATTTCCGGCCACCGCGGCCGAGGTGTCGAACCAGTCGTACTGGTAGTAGTCGGCCCTGACCCGCGCGCTCCGTCCCCCGGGCGTCACCACGCGCGCACGCACGCGGGTCATGTCGGGCGGGAGCTTGGCGACGACGTGCACGTCGGTCCACACCACGATGTCCGGGCCCAGGGCGTCGACTGGTTGCACCGTCAGGACGCCGCCTAGGTAACCCTGGGCCTCGACGTACGACCCGGATGCTGGCGTACCGAGCCCCGAGCCGGTCAAGGACAGCGCGAGGAACGTGCTCCCGGGATGGGTCACCGCGAGCGCGGGCGTCTGGAGCTTCGGTCTCGCCTCCACGACCGGCGCCAGGGCAAGCCCTCCGACCAGCAAAAGCAACGCAAACGGCGGTCCCAGCAGTTGGGACGTCAACGGAGTGTGCCCTCCTCGGGTTCAGGGAGCGAGCGGCGACGACTGGGCGGTACACTCGTCGCGCAGCGCGGTCAAGCTTTTCCGACGCCGGGCTCGGCGCACGCACCTACAATCCCCGCCCACTGTCCCACTCGGTTTTCACGCGCGGGCGGTGCGGGTAGGATCGCTCCCTTGCGGCCCCGCGACCTCGAGACGCTCGAGTTCCCCCGCGTGCTCCAGGCGATCGCCGCGCTCGCTCGTTCCCCGGCCGGGCAGGGGGCCGTGTGCGGGCTCTCGCCGACGGCGGACGGCACGGTGGCCGACCGCCGTCTCGACGAGGTCGCCGAGTTGGTCGTGCTCTCTCGCGAGGCAGGGAGGGTGCCCACGGCAGACGTCCCGTTGCTCGCCCCGATCCTGGGCGCCGCGGCGCCGGACGGCGCCGTCCTCGAGCCCCGGCGCCTCGCCGAGGTGCGGGACTTTCTCGGTACGGTGGCGCGCGTCCGCGCTCACCTCCGGCGGGACTCGACCCGCTTCCCCCGCCTCGCTACGCTCGCGGCGTCCCTCGGCGATCTCGCCGTCGTTCGCGAGCCGCTCGCACGCACCCTCGACGAGATGGGGCTCGTGCGCGACGACGCCAGTCCGACCCTCGCCGCCGCGCGGGCCGTCACCCGCGAGCTGAGGCGCCTCCTCGAGGCGCGGCTCGAGCAGCTGGTGCGTGACCCGGCGCTCGCCGCCGCCGTGGCCGAGCAGTACGTCACCCTCCGGAACGGCCGGTTCGTCGTCCCCATCCGCACCGCCGCGGTCAACGCGGTACCCGGGATCATTGCGGACCGTTCGGGCTCCGGCGAGACGGTCTTCCTCGAACCGCTCTTCGCAGTCGACCTCAACAACCGCCTGCTCCTCGCCGCCCGGGACGAGGAGGCCGAGGAGCGCCGCGTGCGCGCCGAGCTGACGGCGCTCGTTCGCGCACACGCGGGCGAGCTGGCGGCCCTGGAGACCGCGCTCGCGTGGGCCGACGCCCTGGGAGCGGCGGCCGCCTTCGCCGAGCGGTACGGCTGCACGCGCCCACTCCTCGGCGGAGCAGAGCTGGCGCTGGGTGAGGCGCGCCACCCGCTCCTCCTCCTCGGCGGTCGCCCCGTCGTCCCCCTGGATCTCCGCGTGCCGGCGGATCGCCGCGGGCTCGCGGTCACGGGACCCAACGCCGGCGGGAAAACCGTGGCCTTGAAGACGCTCGGCCTCTGTGCCCTCATGGCCCACGCCGGCCTCTTCATCCCCGCCGCCGAAGGCGGCCGCCTCCCGCTCCTCGAAGCGATCCTCGCCGACATCGGCGACGAGCAGTCGATCGAACGCGATCTCTCGACCTTCTCGGCCCACGCGGAGAATCTCGCGGCCATCGCTCGGGCGGCGGGGCCCGGGACGCTCATCCTGCTCGACGAGCCGGGCGCGGGTACGGATCCGGTCGAGGGCGCCGCACTCGCCGTCGGCGTGCTCGACGACCTCCTCGAGCGGGGTCCGCGCATCGTCTTCACCTCGCATTTCGCGCCGGTGAAGACCTTCGCCCTCGCCAGCCCGAGGCTCGACGTGGCGGCCTTCGACGTCGACCCGGTCACCGGCGCACCGCGCTTCCGGCTCGCGTATCACACCGTCGGGCAGAGCCTGGCGCTGCCGATCGCGCGTCGCCACGGCCTGCCCGCGCGCGCCCTCGAGACCGCGGAGCGGCTGCTGGCGGGAGAGAGCCGTGACCTGACGCGCGCCGTGGCCCGGCTGGAGGAATCGCGCATGGCCTACGAGACGCGGCGCGCGGAGGCCGAGGAAGAGCGGACCCGGCTCGCGACGGCGCGCGCCGACGCCGAGGCGCTCGCCGACGAGCTGCGCGCGCGCCAGCGACGGCGTTGGGTGGAGGATCTCG
>VBLA01000198.1 GCA_005879245.1 Deltaproteobacteria bacterium | reverse complement strand
CAGGAAGAGGGGACTGTTCAGGCAGAGGATCGCGACCGGCAGGCCGGGGGCGACGCCCTGTCGTCGCAGGGTCGCGGCGAGGCGATTCACCGCCTCATTGTACGCGCCGTATGTGACCGTCTCGTCCTCGAACCTGAGCGCGATCCGGTCGGGGATCTGCTCTGCCTGCTGGCGGATCAGAGGACCGAAGGTGTCGGTCGAGCGCTTGAGCTGCTCGAAGACGGCGCGGAGGTCGACGCGGTCCAAGACGTGAGTCCCGACGGTTAGGAGCGCGCGGCGCGCGTGTCCACCGAGGTCGCCGGCAGCCGCACGATCAACGTCGCCCCCCCATGCTCGCCGTGCGCCCTGGCCTCGATGCTGCCGCCATGCAGGTCGACCAGCCAGTGGGCGACGGCGAGCCCGATCCCGAGGCCCCCGTGAGCGTTCGAGCCTTGCACGAACGGTGCGAAGAGCCGCTCCGCGACTTCCGGCGGCAGCCCGGGCCCCGAGTCGCTCACGCTGAGCTCGCTCTCGTCGCCGCGACGGAGAAGACGGACGGTGACCGCGCCGCCCGCGGGTGTGAACTTGAGCGCGTTCCCGATCAGGTTCGCCGTTAGCTGCGCGAGGCGCATGGGATCGCCGTGGACCGGCGCGGGTGACGCCGGGAGTTCGGCCACGAGATCGAGGTGTGCTTGCTCCGCTTCCGAGCGATGGAGGTCCACGATCTTCCGCACGACCTCGCAGAGATCGAGCGGCTCGGGGTTGAGCGTCAGGACGCCCCGCTCGAGTCGGCTCACGTCTAGGAGATCCTCGATCAGGCGCCGCTCGATCGAGACGGCGTGATCGATCGCCCGCGCGGCGCGTAACACCTCGCCGTCGTTCTGCCGGATGCGTTTCAGCGTGCTCGTCCACATGAGGATGGGGGCGAGGGGGTTGCGTAGCTCGTGAGAGAGGACGTTCAGCAGTCGCTCACGGATCGAGGCGGCGTCGGCCTGCTTCGCCCGTTCCTCGGCGAGCTGCTGGCGGCAGATCGCATGGGTGAGGACGAGGGTCACGCATGGGCGCAAGCGGGCCGCGGCGTCGCACTCGGCAGGCGTCCACCGGCTCCCGAGCCGACGCACCAGGGCGAGGCACCACGGCACGTCGTCGGGTGGGTGCAGGGAGAGTGCCAGGACCGTTCCACCGCCGGATGGTTCGAGCTCGACCGGGCCGTCGACGGCGAAGACCGTCGCGAGCTCCTCGGCCGCCACCGTGACGGTGGCACCGGGCGCCGCGGCACGGTGGACGGAGCCCGATGCCTCCGCCCGTGGCCCCGAGCGTACGAAGAGCGCGGCGTCGGCGTCGAGCTCGGTGCGGACTACCTCAAGCACGCGGCCGCAGACCTCGGCGAGCTCGGTCGAGGCGAGCGCCGCCCCGACTACCTCCTCGACCGGCACCGGCATTGCCAGGTCGCAATTAGCCGGCAGGGTCGTGCGGGTCAATCGCCGCGACGTCGCCAGCTCGCTTCGTCCGCCGTTGCCGCGCGCGATCGGCCTGCGCTAGAAGCTCCGTCCGTCGTGGACAAGGTGGTGTCGAGTGCCGCTCAGGCCGTGCGCGACGTTCCCGACGGCGCGAGCATCCTCTTCGGCGGCTTCGGTGTGGTGCAGGGGTGGCCCAACAGCCTCCTCCTGGCACTGCGCGATCGCGGCGCGCGCGATCTCACGGTGATCTTCAACACGCCCGGGGTTGGTCCGCTCTCGGCGCAACTGCTTGCCGAGGCAGGCCTCATCCGGAAGGTCATCGCGTCGTTCGCGGCCTACCCGACGCGACCGACTCCGCTCGAGGAGCAGATCAAGGCGGGGAAGGTGGCGCTGCTCGAGCTCGTCCCGCAGGGCACGCTCGCCGAGCGCGTGCGGGCTGGCGGTGCGGGCATCCCGGCATTCTACACGCCGACCGGTGTGGGGACGCCGGTGGCCGACGGGAAGGAGCATCGGACCTTCGGCGGGCGCGAGTACATTCTCGAGACGGCGCTCAGGGCCGACTACGCCTTCATCCGCGCCCACCGCGGAGACCGCCACGGGAACCTCGTGTATCGCCGCGGCGGGCGAAACCTCCACCCCGCGTTCGCCACCGGCGCGCGCATCACCCTCGCCGAGGTGGACGAGGTCGTGAACACGGGCGAGCTCGACCCCGAATGCATCGTCACGCCGGGGATCTACGTCGACCGCGTGGTGCGGACGGAGCACCCTCTCGCGGTCGAGGAGATCCGGGCGTTGAGCCGCCGCTTCGGGCGGGCGATTCACGTCGAGCCGCGTCCGGACCTGGGGGGCCTGCCGCCCGATCTGATGGCGCGCCGGGCAGCGCTGCTCCTCCGCGACGGGGAGTACGTGAACCTCGGCCTCGGTCTCCCCACGCTGCTTTCAAACTACATCACGGGCGAGCGCGACGTGATCCTGCACTCCGAGAACGGGATGCTTGGCTTCGGTCCGCTCGCCGAGGAGGGGCAGGAGGACGTCGACCTCTACAACGCGAGCGGGCAGCTCGTGAGCATGCTGCCCGGGGCGAGTTTCTTCGACTCCGTCGCCGCCCACGGGATGGCGCGAGGTGGTCGGCTCTCGACGGTGGTCCTCGGCGCTTTCCAGGTTTCCGCACAGGGCGACCTGGCCAACTGGAACGTTCCCGAGAGCGGCAAGGGCGGAATCGGTGGAGCGATGGACCTCGCATCGGGCGGGGCGAGGGTGCTGGTGGTGACCTACCATACGACGCGGCGCTTTCAGCCGAAGCTCCTCCGGAGGTGCACCTATCCCCTCACTGCCCTTCGCTGCGTCAAGGAAATAGTCACAGATCTCGCGTACATAACCGTCGAACCAGAGGGATTTGTCCTATGGGAGCTGGCTCCGGGCGTCTCGCTCGAGCGTGTGAAAGAGCTCACGGATGCGCCCCTCGCGGTCGCCCCAGGCGTGCGAGAGATGCAATTCGGCTGAGACTTCTCCCGCCATTTTGGTACGCAAAATCAAGCTTTTGGCCGATTGCCAGCGAATGATGCACGGGCCATGACCGACGCCATGCCTACCCAGAGAGCGGGTCGGACCGCGGTCGTGGTGGCGAGCCAGACACGCCAGCATGCGATTCCACAATCGGCGCCGCCGCGTACCGCGGCGCCGACCGCGCGCCGCCGCGCCGCCCTCGGTCATCCGGGCCACGCGGTCGTGGATCTGTCCGGATTCGACGGCGAAGTCTGCGTCCGCTACGAGGCGGTTTATCGGCGTGCCGAGCCGGCGTGCGGTGAGCGCCGATTGCTCCTCGCGGTGTTGGAGGATGGAATTCGGACGCTCTTGAAGCACGCACGGGCGACCCACGGTCGCGGTCTCAATCTCCGGCGTGAAGCGCTCACCTGGCTCACCACCGAGGACCGGAGCGATGTGTTCTGCTTCGAGAACATCTGCGAGACGTTGGGCGTCGACGCCGCTCGTCTCCGCGCTCGCGTGCTGACCGAGTCGGAGAGCGAGCTGCCCCTGCGCGCGCTGCACTAACGGTCGGACGGTGCCCGTCGGCGAGGGCGGGCCGGCGAGCGGCCTGGTGACGGGAGGTGGAGCGAGCTGGCTCGTGGCTCCGCTCGGGACGGCTCCGCAGTTCACCGGTGCCGACTTCACCAGCGACGACCTCCTCTACGCCAAGACGGCCGAGGACTTCGTTCGACACGAGGTCCTTCCGCAGCTCGAAGAGATCGAGGCGAAGCAGGAAGGGTTGATGGCCGCACTCCTCCGGCGCGCCGGTGAGCTCGGTCTCCTGATGATCGACATCCCGGAGCGCTACGGGGGACTCGGCCTCCGGAAGACGACGTCCATGCTGGTCTCCGAGCGCGGCGCGCTCTACGCTTCCTTCAGCGTCTCGTGGGGCGCGCACACGGGGATCGGCACCCTGCCTATCGTCTACTACGGCACGGAAGCCCAGAAGCAGCGCTATCTGCCGCGGCTGGCAACCGGCGAGTGGCTCGCGGCCTACGCGCTCACCGAGCCCGGTTCGGGGAGCGACGCCCTCGGCGCCAAGACGCGGGCGGTGTCCCAGAAGGGCGGCGGCTACCGCCTCTCCGGCACGAAGCAGTTCATCACCAACGCCGGATTCGCTGACCTCTTCACGGTCTTCGCCAAGGTCGACGGTGAGCACTTCACCGCCTTCCTCGTCGAGCGTGCGACGCCGGGCCTTGGCACCGGCCCGGAGGAGAAGAAGCTCGGCATCCGCGGTTCATCGACGCGACAGCTGATCCTCGAGGATGCACCGGTGGGGGCGGACGCCGTCCTGGGACAGATCGGCCAAGGGCACAAGATCGCCTTCAACATCCTGAACATCGGGCGGTTCAAGCTCGGTGCCGGATCCGTCGGCGCCGCGAAGGACTGTCTCGACGTTGCCCTCGCCTACGCCAAGGAGCGCCGGCAGTTCGGTCGTCCGATCGCGAGCTTCGGCATGATCCAACGGAAGCTCGCCGACATGGCGACCCGCATCTACGTGGCCGACAGCATGAGCTACCGGACGGCGGGCCTGATGGACGCCGCCGCCGAACGCATCGACCCGAACGCGCCCGATGCGGCCGAGCGCCTGGTCCGCGACTCGATCGAGGAATACACGATCGAGGCGTCGATCCTGAAGGTCTTCGGCACGGAGACGCTCGACTTCGTGGCTGACGAGGCGCTGCAGATCCTGGGGGGCTACGGGTTCACCGCCGACTATCCCGTCGAGCGCCACTACCGGGACTCGCGCATCAACCGGATCTTCGAGGGCACGAAT
>VBLA01000106.1 GCA_005879245.1 Deltaproteobacteria bacterium | reverse complement strand
ACGCCCCCTCGCCCACATCTTCGTCGCCTCGAAGGCGCCGTGGTTCGAGATCCGTGGGGACCTCCCGCGTTACGACGCGTATCCTCCGGGCGTCGACGCCCCGGTGTTGGCAGACCCGCCCGCGCGTGACCCCGGCGGCGGTCGGCCGCGCGGGAGCTGCCTCTGCGGCGCCATCGCGTACGTGGTGGAGAGCGCCCCGCTCCGCTGCTGGAACTGTCATTGTTCGCGCTGTCGCAAGGCGCGGGCGGCGGCCTACGCCTCGAACCTGTTCACCCCGGCCGACGGGCTCCGCTTCACGCGCGGCGAGGACCACCTCGTCACCTACAAGGTTCCGGAGGCCCGCTTCTTCCGGCAGCTCTTCTGCCGCTCCTGCGGGTCCCCGATGCCACGGATCGACCGCGAGCGGGGGTTTGCCGTCGTGCCCATGGGGTCGCTCGACGACGATCCGGGGATGCGTCCGGAGCGTCACATCTTCGCCGCCTCGAAGGCGCCCTGGTACGAGATCCCCGACGACCTTCCGCAGCACGCCGAGTATCCGCCGTCGACCTGACGCGGACGGAGGGACTCGGGGCTGCTCGGGCGGGGCTCAGGGCCGGCGACTGAGGGCGTCGCGAAAGAGTGTCTGCGCCTCGTCGTGACCGAGGATGCGGGTCGTCCGGCGGGCGATGCGCCACTCCCCGTTCCCCTTGACGAGCTCCCAGCGGTTGAAGCTCACGCGGTAGATGTGGGTGCCCGCGCGCGTCTGGAGATAGACCCGTGAGTAGCCGGTTGCGACGGCACGCTCGGGGCCGCGAAGCTCGACGAGCGCCGGGCCGATCTGGTGCGCGCACTGTCCCACCATCGACCGGTGCCGCTCGCCCCGCACCATTTTACGGACCGCATCACGCCCGGCCATGCGCCCGACGTCGACGTCGTAGACGCAGTCCTCCGTGAAGACGTTGGCCGCCTCGTCGGCATCCCCGACATCGACCGCGAGCCCGTAGCGGACGATCAGGCGGTGAATCGCGAGCTCGTCCTCGACCACCATCAGCTGCCGCTCGAGCGCGGCGACCCTGGCCGCCAGGTCCTCGCTCATCGCATCTCGCCTCCATGTGTCACGTTGATGAACTTCTCGTGCACCGACACGCGGCGCTCCCCGTGCAGCTGGGCGATGACTTCCGTCCAGGGGACGTCGTCGACGTGGACGAAGGCGAGACGTGGCTCCGCTTCCATGGTCACCTCGTGGCGGGCGTCGACTGGGCGGCGGAGTAGCGTATGCGGTGAGCGGTGTGCAAGTCTGGAGGAACAGACGATGGGGTTCGCGATGCGCCTCGGGGACACCGCGCGATGAGTGGTCGCCCGTTCCGGATCCTGGTCCAGATTCGCAAGGAACTGGCGGAGCGTCTCGCCGGCGCCGTGCCCGACGTCGAGTCGGTCTCGATCCCGTTGGAGGGCGACTTCCCACCGGACGTCGACGGGGAGGTGCTCCTCACCTTGCCCTGGGGGAGCCCGAACCTGGCGCAGGTCCTCGCCCGCGGCGTGCGCTGGGTCCACGCCCTCGGTACCGGAGTCGACAGGTTCCCGATCCATCTGCTCGGCGACCGGGTGCTCACCTGCTCCCGGGGCGCGAGCGCCATTCCCATCGCCGAGTGGGTGCTGGCGGTGATGCTCGCGTTCGAGAAGCGCCTCCCTGACGCCTGGATCCGCGGTGCTCCCGCGGGCGGCTGGAGCCGGATGGCTCTCGGCGGGCTCCACGGGAGGACGCTCGGCCTGGTCGGGCTCGGTGGCATCGGGACCGCCGTCGCCGAACGAGCAGTGCCCTTCGGCATGCGGGTGCTCGCCTGCCGCCGAACGGCCGCTCCCGCCAGCGTCGCCGGGGTGGACGTGGTGGAGTCGCTCCCGGCCCTGGTAGCGTCGTCCGACCACGTCGTGATCGCCGCGCCGTCGACACCCACGACGCGGCACCTCTTCGACCGGGAGGTCCTCGCCGCCATGAAGCCGGGCGCTCACCTGGTCAACGTGGCACGGGGCGCGCTCGTCGATCAGGACGCGCTCCGTGCCGCGCTGGACGAGGGCCGCGTCGCGATGGCCTCGCTCGACGCCGTCGAGCCCGAACCGCTGCCAGACGGCCACTGGATGTATGGCCACCCGCGGGTGCGGCTGAGCCCCCACGTCTCTTGGCACATGCCCGGTGCGGTCGATCTGCTGCTGGAGCGCTTCATCGACAACCTCCGCCGCTGGCGCGCCGGAGAGCCGCTCACCGGCGTGGTCGATCGCGAAGCGGAATACTGAACGCAGGAGCACTCCCCAAGGAGGACGGCTCATGGACAAACCCGGGCGCATCCTCGGCAACGTCGCCACCCGCGTGCTGTTCGAGAACGAGCGGGTACGTATCTGGGACCCGACACGCAGGGGGCGTTCACCGAGTACCTCGAAGCCGACGTCGTTTCCGGAAAGGCCCGCTACATCCGACGCGGCGGGATCGAGACCGCCATCAACGTCGGCCGACGACGGTACCGGGAGATCCTGATCGAGCTGAAGTAGCCGCGATGGCCACGTCGGGTGAAGTGGGGTTGGTGCCGGTGGCGACGCGCTTGGTGGCCTCCACGTCGATCGTGATCGCGACCTCGTCCCCGACGGCGACGCCACCCGCATCGAGCGTCTGATTCCAGATGAGGCCGAAGTCCTTGCGATTGATCGTGGTGGTCGCCTGCGCTCCCGCCCGCGTCTTGCCCCAGGGGTCCTTGATCTCCGGCGTGGGGCCCTGGACGTCGAGGACCACCGGTCGCGTGACCCCGTGAAGGGTGAGGTCGCCCGTGACCTTGAAGTGCCCCGAGCCGGCGGCCTCGATCTTCGTCGAGACGAAGGTGATGGTCGGATACTTGGCGACGTCCAGGAAATCCGGGCTGCGGAGATGGGTGTCGCGCTTCTCGATGCGCGTGCTGACGCTCGCCGCGTCGATCGTCGCCTCGATCTTCGCGTGGGCCGGGTCGCTCTCGTCGGCCTGGACGCTGCCGGAGGTCTTCGCGAACTCTCCGCGCACGTTGCTCACCATCAGGTGACGGACCGAGAACTGAACGCTCGTGTGAGCCGGGTCGAGATCCCACATTGCCGCCGGTGCGGTGAGCGGGACGGCAAGCAGCGCGGCGACCGTTCCCCAGGCCAGCAGGTTGCACATCATGCCTCCTCCTCGGCCGCCCGCGGCGGCGTCAATTGGTGCTCGTCCGCACCATCGGTCCGAAGACGTCCTGGACGTCCCCGCCCGGCCGTCCGACGGCGACCACCCGGACACCCGCATATCGCCCCTCCGGGAAGAAGACGAACCCGCTCACGGGGATGCCGGGTTTGGCGGTCTTCTCCCCCAGGTAGAGCCCGCCGAGCTGGTCGACGATCTGCTGCTCGGTCTCCGTCTTCGACTCGTACAGGCCTCCGACGGCGCCCACGGCCACGCCGATGCCCGCCCCGACCGCCGCGCCCGTTCCGGCGCCGTGTGCCCCGCCCTGGGCCGCACCGATGATGGCGCCGGGAATCGCCCCGATGACACCGGCGAGGAGGGCGCCCCCGCCGGCACCCTTCAGCCCGGCGACGAGAGCGGTCGTGCCACCCGCCTGGCGTGCCGCCTCGGTAACCGAGAGAGGTGCCACGCGATTGCCGTCGCCGTCGACGGCAAGGACGCGCTCGGCGGAGATGACGTAGTCCTTCGCCGAGCCGTTGCTGACCCCGACTCCCAGCGCCACCATGTGGCCGAACGGCTTGCCCGGCGTCGCGGCCGCGCGTAGCTCGGAGGGCACCGCCTCGGGTACGATGGCGCGCGGCGCCGTCACCGGCTTGCTTGCGCAGCCGAGCAGCGCGACGCATACGAGGGTCGTTGCGCGTCGACGGCCGTCCATCATCCGGTCCTCCTCCTGTCCTGCGCCGGCTTGTCCCGCGTCAACACACCAGAGGGGGGCAGGTTACATGATGGGCCAGGGATGGCGAAACCGATCGAGCTGACATTCCGCTCCCGGCTTCGCGCCTCGGCGGCGAGGGTCTGGGAGTGGACCGTGTCCGTCGAGGGCATCTCGGCCGAGATGCGGCCCTTCTTCCGGATGACGGTGCCACCTGGGGTGCGCAGCATCGCGGACATTCCCTGGCGGCCTGGACAGCCGTTGTTCCGGAGCCGCGTCTTCCTCTTCGGCGTGGTGCCGATCGACCATTCGGAGCTCACGCTCCTCGAGTTCACGCCGGGTGAGGGATTCGTCGAGCAGTCCCCGATGGGGTCGATGAGACTCTGGCGCCACGAACGGCGGATCGCGCCGCTCGTCGGCACGAACGAAGGTGTGATCCTGACCGACCGGCTGACCTTCGATCCGAAGTGGGCGAGGAGCCTCGTCGCGTGGTTCATCGACAAGGCGTTCCAACATCGCCACGCGGTCCTGCGTCGCGCGTTCGACGGCGACGCCTAGTGCGACTCGCGGCCCCTGCCCTCCCTCGCCCTAGTGTCCCGAACCGGAAATCCGCTGACGAATTCCGCGGCTCTCACCGCCGCTGGCGGCGTTGCTCCTCCTCGCAATAGCGCTGCTATTACTCGTCGTCGCGCCTTGCCAGCGGCGGCGATAGCTCGCGGACTTCCTCAGCGGATTTCCGATCCGGGACACTAGCAGGCGTGCTGGGAGCTGCTATCAGCGGCCGTCGCTGGCCGTGGATTGGCCGAGCCTCCGAGGTTCGCGCTGGTCGCGGCCAGACCATCGAGGAACGCGAGCAGCGTGTCGCGGGCCCGCTCGGCGTCGTCGCTCAGCCCGCGCAGCTCGGGCAGCCGCCAGTGCTTGAAGAGCACCGGGCAGAGAACCTGTTCGTGATGGATACGAAGGTCGTAGATGCCGGCTGCCGCGATGGTGATCGCCCGTTGGCGGAAGCTGCGTAGCTCGAGGCCCGGCATCGCGAAGCCCATGACCTGACGCTGCATGGCGAGCACCATGGCAGATGGATCCAGCTCGATCGCGCCCGCGGCGACGTCGCGGTAGAAGGTGTAGTGCAGATTCTCGTCGAGGGCGACGCGGATGAGCAACCGCTCCGCCACCGGGTCGCCCGTGATCGCGCCCGTGTTCCGGTGAGCGATGCGCGTCGCGAGCTCTTGCAGGGTCACGTACACGAGGCCGTCGAGCGCGCCGGTGATGCCGCGCGGGTAGTAGCCTCGCGACACGTGCTCCATGCGCTCCCGCTCGAGAGCGACCGGGTCCACGGCGCGCGTCACGAGCAGGTAGTCACGGATGGCGATCGAGTGGCGACCCTCCTCGGCGGTCCAGCGCCGGGCCCACTCCCCCCAGGCCTTTTGACCGCCGAACAGGTTCCAGATGGCGAGGTGGTAGTAGGGCAGGTTGTCCTCGGTGAGCAGGTTCAGCTCGAGCGCCGTGCGAGCGACGGCGCTCAGGCCCGAGTCCCCGGCTTCCCAGGGAGCGTCGTTGAAGCTCCGACCGAGCTCCCAGGGGACGTACTCGTGAGGGAACCACTCCTTGGCCGTGGCCAGATGGCGGTCGAGGAGGCTCGCGACCAGGGGTTCGAGCTCGACGAGCGGGTCCGGGGAAGCCGTGTTGAGAGCGGTCATGGGAACCTCCTTCTCCGGCTGACTGCCGGCCGCATGCTACGGAGCAGTAAGTTACGGTTGCGTACCTTACGCTTCCGTAGTAAGCGTGTCAACCCATGACCAGGACGCCAGCACCGGAGCGCCGTCAGCGGCTCGCCGCCTCGGCCCGGCGGGCGCAGCTGGTGGAGGTTGGACGGATGGTCTTCGCCCAGCGCGGCTACGAAGCGACGTCTGTCGAGGAGATCGCGGAGCAGGCGGGTATCTCGAAGCCCATCGTCTACGAACACTTCGGCGGCAAGGAGGGGCTGTACGCAGTGATCGTCGATCGGGAAGTCGAGCACATCGTTGGTCGCATCGTCGAGGCGATCTCGTCGGGCTCGCCGCGCGAACGCCTGGAGCGGGCCGCGCTGGCCTTCCTCACCTACGTGAAGGAGCGGCCGGGTGGCTTCGCGGTGCTCCTGCGGGATGCGCCCGCCTCGAAGCGGAGCGGCGAGATGCCGGCGCTGATGTACGACCTGGCCGACCGGGTGGGCGCGATCTTCACGGACCAGTTCCGGAAGGCCGGGTTCGATGCCAAGGCGGCCCCCATCTATGCACATGCCCTGGTCGGCATGGTCGCCTTCGTGGGGCAGTGGTGGACCGAGAGCCGGAAGCCCCCGCCGGTGGAATCGGTGGCGAGCCACCTCGCGGCCCTGGCGTGGATGGGGCTCCGTCACCTGCCCAGACGGCCGGTCCTCCTGGCCACCGGCGGACGGCGCGCATGACGGCGAGCGAGCTCTGTCTGCACGGTCATCGGATCGCGTATCGGACCGCCGGCAATGGCCCGGTGCTGCTTCTCATCCACGGCATCGCCGGCAGCTCGGCCACCTGGGACGACGTGCTCCCCTGGCTCGCCGAGCGGTACTGCGTTGTCGCGCCGGACCTGCTCGGCCACGGGGGGTCTGCCAAGCCCCGGGGCGATTACTCCCTGGGCGCGTACGCGAGCGGACTACGTGATCTCCTCGGCGCGCTGGGACACGAGCGGGCGAGCGTCGTCGGGCACTCGCTCGGCGGCGGGGTCGCGATGCAGTTCGCCTACCAGTTTCCCGAGCGCTGCGAGCGGCTCGTGCTGGTCTCGAGCGGAGGCCTCGGGCGCGAGGTCCACCCGATCCTCCGGGCCGCGGCGCTCCCGGGTGCCGAGTGGGTCCTGCCGCTCCTCTGTGCCGCGGGCGTGCGCAACGCCGTCGACGGCGTGGCGCGCTTTCTCGGGCGAGCCGGGGTCCGTGCCGCTCCCGATCTCGAGGAGATGTGGCGCGGCTTCTGCTCTCTGGCCGATGCGGACGCCCGCCAGGCGTTCGTCCACACGGTCCGCACGATCATCGACGTGGGCGGCCAGCGGGTGAGCGCCGCCGACCGCCTGTACCTGGCGGCGGAGGTCCCCGTGATGCTCGTCTGGGGCGAGCAGGA
>VBLA01000105.1 GCA_005879245.1 Deltaproteobacteria bacterium | reverse complement strand
AGACGACGATCGTCTTCGGGCCGGACATGCCCGAACGGCGCCGGCGGTCGACCCTGGAGCGCTTCGGACATCTCCCGGACGTGGCCTTCTTCGACTTCGAGCCCGATCTCGTCCGCCGCTACGCGGAGGCCGACGTCGTGGTCTCGATGGCGGGCTACAGCACCGTCTCCGAGCTCCTGTCGTGGGGTCGGCGCGCGGTGCTCGTCCCGCGCGCAGCACCCGTCCGCGAGCAGCTCATCCGTGCCCGCCGCTTCGCCGAGCTCGGATACTTCGACATCGTGGAGCCGGGAGAGCTCGAGCCCGGTCTCCTGATCGGGAAGGTGCTCGCCGCCCTGGAACGCGAACCGACGCCAACCCTCGCGGTCGACCTGAATGGGCTTCCGCGGATCGTCGAGCGCGTGCAGGCAATGCTGGGGGAGATGAACGGTCCAGGGAACCGGTGATGCGCGGACCGATCGTGGTCGTGACGAGCGGCTTTCCGCGGCGCTCGGAGACCTTCCTCCTGAACGAGCTCCTCGCCCTCGAGGCGCGAGGGGCGCTCACGGCGATCTTCGCGACCAAGCGCGGCGAGGACGGCCCCCAGCACCCCGGCTGCGCCCGGCTGCTCGCCCGGGTCGAGGTGCTCCGTCCGGGGAGCCCCCGAGCGCAGGGGGCGCATCTCGTCGAGCGCCTGGGGAGGCGAGCGGTCACCGCCGTGCACGGCTACTTCGCCCACCGTCCGGCGGCGGTGGCCGCGCACGCCGCGCGACGCCTCGGCGTGCCCTTTGGCTTCAGCGCCCATGCCCGTGACGTCCGCAAGGTAGCGCCCGCGCTGCTCGCCGTCCGCGCGCGGGAGGCCGCCTGCGTCGTCGCCTGCAACGGCGACGTCGCCGCCTCGCTCGCGGGGACGGGGGTCCCAGTTGGGCTCGTCCGGCTCGTCCCTCACGGCGTCGACACGCTCCGTTTCCGGCCACGGCCGTGCCCGCCCGGCGACCGCCTCCGTCTCCTCGCCGTTGGGCGGATGGTCGAGAAGAAGGGGTTCGAGGTTCTCCTCGACGCGGCTGCGCGGCTCACGGTCCCCTTTCACCTCCGCATCGTGGGCGAGGGACCCCGGCGCGCAGCCCTCGCGGCGACGATCGCGGCCGCCGGCCTCGCCGACCGCGTCACGCTTGCCGGGCCCGCGACGCACGCCCGGCTCCCGCGCGAGTACGCGGCCGCCCACACCGTGGTCGTGCCATCGATCGAGGACCGTCGCGGCGATCGCGACGGATTGCCGAATGTCGTCCTCGAGGCTCTGGCGAGCGGCCGCGCGGTGGTGGCGAGCGACGTCGGCGCCGTCCGCAGCGCGGTGCGGGACGGACGGACCGGCCTCCTCGTCCCACCCGGCGACCCGCGCGCGCTCGCGGAGGCCCTTCGGGCCCTCGCCCGCCAACCGGATCTCCGGACGCGGCTCGCCCGGGAGGGACGCGCGTTGGTCGAGCGCCGCTTCGAGCTCGAGCGCTGCGCCGCCCGCCTGCACCGGGTGCTGGATCGCGCCTATGCTTGACGCCCGGAGTCGTCCACGCGCCGGGACAGTCGCTTACGTGCTCACCGGCTTTCCCCGGCTGTCCGAAACCTTCATCGCGAGCGAGATCCACCGCCTCGAACGCCAGGGAATCGGCCTCCGACTGTTCGTCCTGAAGCGCGACGAGGACCACGCACCACACCCGGTCGTCGGGCGCATCGTCGCTCGCCCCGACTACCTCCCGCGCACGGCCTCCCTGTCGCGCACGCCCTTCCTGCGCTGGCTCGCCCTCTCCCTGCCGCCCTTCCTGCCAGCGATCCTGCGCACGGCGGCGCGGCGGCCCCTGGGTCTCGCGCGGGCCGTCGTGCAGACGGTCGCGCAGGCCATGCGCGCCTGGCGGGTGGGTGCGTGGCCTCCCCGGGTGGTGAAGGAGTTCCTGCAGGCAACCGCGCTTGCTGACCGGCTGGGCGTCGCGACCGACGTCCGCCACTTGCACGCGCACTTCTGCCACGGGACGACGACCGTCGCGTGGCTCGCATCGCTCATGACGGGCGTCCCGTTCTCCTTCACCGCGCACGCACGCGATCTCTACCAGGAGACGCTGAACCCCGCCGGGCTCCTCGGCCGCAAGCTCCGTGCCGCGCGCTTCGCCGTCACCTGCACGGAGGCGAGCCGCGCGCACCTCTCCCGCCTCGCCGAGACCGTCCCCGTCTACTGCGTCTACCACGGACTGAGCGCGGACCTCGCTCCCCTCCTCGCGCAGTCGGGACCCCACCCCGCCCCGCCGCATACGGCGATCCAGGCGCTCGGCGTCGGCCGGCTCGTGCCGAAGAAGGGGTTCGATGTCCTGATCGAAGCCTGCGCCCTGCTCCGCCGATGGGGGCTTGGGGTACAGGTGACCATTGCCGGCGAGGACGGCGCGCACGGCACCGAGGTGCGACGCCGAATCGCCGCACGCCGCCTTGCTGACGCCGTGCGGCTCGCGGGCCCGCTCGGGCAGACCGCGCTCCTCGCGGAGTACCGGCGCGCGACGGTCTTCTGTCTGCCCTGCCGGGTCGCTGCCGACGGCGACCGGGACGGGATCCCGAACGTGCTCGTCGAGGCAATGGCCTGCGGCCTCCCCGTCGTCACGACCGGCGTCTCGGGCATCCCCGAGCTCGTCGTCGACGGCGTGAACGGGCTCCTCGTGCCGTCCGAGGACCCGCAGGCCCTCGCCGAGGCGATTGCGCGCCTGCACCGTGATCCGGCTCTCGCCGAGCGCCTGGGCCGTGCTGCACAGGCGGCGGTACGCGAGCGCTTCGACGGCGAACGGCTCGCCGGGCGCCTCGCTCTCCTCTTCCAGCCGCTGGTGGCGTCGTGACGGGAACGCGGAGCGCGTCCGCTCGGCCAGCGGTGGCGGACGGCGAGAGGCCGCGGGTGGACGAGCGCGTTCGACCGCGATCGGTCTTCTGCGTGATCGCCGACGACCACCGCGACCGGGCGGTTGCCGAGGCGGCGTGCGCGGGACGCTTCGTCCACAACGGCGTGAGCCTCGAACTCGGCCTCGAGCCCGACTGGCGTTCCGCCGGGCTCGCCGAGGACAAGGAATGGGCGATCGAGTGGGCGAAGTTCTACTGGGGACTCGACCTCGCGCACGCCTTCCGCGAGACCGCCGAGCGGCGCTTCCTCTCCGCTTGGGAGCGGCTCGTCCGATCCTGGATCCACACCGTGGCGGTTGGCTCCGATGCGAGCCATGCGGCCGGGCGGCGGATCCAGAACTGGATCTACGCCTGGGACGCCTTCGCCTCGGCACCGGGGTTTCCGGGCCTCACGCCCGGCATGACGACGGCGGTCGTGCGCAGCCTCGCCGCCCAGGTGCACGACCTCCGCGGCCGCCTCACACCCGAGCGGAACCATCGCACGGTCGAGCTCTACGCGCTCTTCATCGCGGCGCTCGCGCTGCCCGAGCTCGACGGGGACCACGGGCTTCTCGACTTCGCCATCCGCGGTCTTCACGAGAACCTCCTGACCGACATCCTGCCCGACGGCGTCCACCGGGAGCGTTCGACGCACTACCACATGATTGCGCTCCGCACCTTTCTCGGGGCGCGCGAGAACGCCCGCCGCTTCGGGCTCGTCCTTCCCACGGGCTACGACGAGCGGCTCACCCGCGCGTGCGAGTTCTCGCTCCACTGCCACCGCCCCGACGGCGACATCCCGGCACTCTCCGATGCCGACCAGGGCTCCTATCTCGACCTCCTGGCGCTGGCCGGCGACCTCCTAGCGCGTCCCGACTTCTCGTGGGCGGCGACGGGCGGCGTGCGCGGCCGGCCGCCCGCCGACCGGCACGCGAGCTTTCCGCTTGGCGGCTACTTCATGCAGCGGAGCGGCTGGGGCGCCGGAGCCACACCGCTCCGCGAGGAACGCTTCCTCGTCCTCGACTGCGGGCCACTCGGCGACGGCAGCCACGGTCACTCCGATCTGCTGAGCGTCGAGGTCGCCGCCGACGGCCGTCCCCTCGTGCTCGATCCCGGCCGCTATACTTACTCGGAGGCTGATCCCAACTGGCGCCGCTGGTTCAAGGGAACGGCGGCGCACAACACGGTCACGGTCGATCGGCTCGACCAGACGCCCTATAGCCCGGGAAAGCCGCGTGGTCCCGCGGCGCGCGGGGTCCTCGTCGGGCGCCACCGGGGCCCCGGTCTCGACATCCTGCAGGGCGAGGCGACGAGCCCTTGCTACGAGGT
>VBLA01000104.1 GCA_005879245.1 Deltaproteobacteria bacterium | reverse complement strand
AGCCGAAGAGCGGGGTCGACTGGCGCTCGGCGGTGCAGTTGGCGCCGTTCAGGAAGGCGCCGCTGGTCGGGTCGCAGATGGCCAGGGTGGTCGCGAAGGTGGTCCGGGTCGCCTCCTCGTTCTGACAGGTCGATCGCCGGCACCTCGGATGGGTGATCTGGCAGCCGAGCGGCGTCGCCTCGACCCCGGTCGGAAAGATGGTCGTCGCGCCCTGCTTCTGCGGCCCGAGGCGCAGGATGTTGTCGCTGGCGAAGATGTGAAGCGGCCCGCCGGCCGTGTTGTTGCGGATGCGGACCTCGTTGATGAAGCTGCCCGAGCCACCGAGGGCGGGCTGGAAGTGGCACGCCCCGCAGGCGCGGCTGTTGAAGATCGGGCCGAGCACGGGGAGGGTCTCCACGTCGACGAAGTCGAACTGACCATCCGCGAAGAGTGCGAAGTTCTCGGTGTTGCCCTGGGCCACCTGCCCGATGACGGCGAGTAGCGGCAACCCGAAGCCGGAGAGGTTCGGGATGTCCGTTTGCTCCGGGACCTGTGCTGCGGTGACGCTCGGAATGGCGATCGCCGCCGCGACGGCGAGCACCAGGGTCGTCGTGCCTCTGACACGCCTCATGTATGGTCCTCCCCTCCGAGCCGCGCGACCCGGGTCGCCCCGGGCCGAGCGGGCTAACGTGCGGCGCTTCGCTCCCCGCTCGGGCGGGCGCGCCATCGACACTGCGTCCGGTCGCATGCCGACCAGCGAGCGGAGAAAGATCGGGACCGCTGTCGGAAGTCTGGCGCTGTCAGGTGATCGCGCCGGGGGCGCATCCGGCGCCTGTCTCCGCTGGAGACAGGCGGGGGACAGAGACGGTCCCGCCCGAGACAGTCGGTGCCCTGCACCGCGCTCAGCGCGGTGCACCGGCTGCGACGATTCCCCGCAGCCTGTAGAGCGCGAGCTTCGCGTAGAGCTTCTTGCGAGAGATGCCGAGCTGCCGGGCCGCACGCACCTTGTTGCCGCCCGTCAGGACGAGCGCTCGCTCGATCAGGGTTCGCTCCGTCTCCTGGAACGTGAGCAGCGCTCCCGCCGGAGCGACGGGTGCTACCTCGGCCTCCGTCGAGGGGAGCGCGAGCTCCGTGAGGCCGACCCGCCCCTCGCCCGTCGTGAAGGCGTCCTCGACGACGTTGAAGAGCTGGCGAACGTTGCCGAGCCAGGGCTGCGCGAAGAGGAGCTGCATCGCTTCGGGGGACACGCCCCGCGCGCGCGGGTCCGCGTCGCGGTGGCCCCCGTTCAGGCGACCGACATGATATTCGACCAGTGCCGGGATGTCCTCCCGTCGCTCACGTAGCGGCGGGAGCATGATCTTGCTGACCGAGAGGCGATAGTAGAGGTCGGCGCGCAGGAGGCGCGAGCGGACCGCAGCCTCGGGGTCACGGTTGCTCGAGGCGATGATCCTGACGTCGACCGGCTCCTCGAGGGCGGAGCCCACGGGCCGCACCGCCTTCTCCTGCAGCACTCGGAGCAGCTTCGCTTGGAGCTCGGGGACCATCTCGGTGATCTCGTCGAGCAGCAGCGTGCCGCCGGCGGCGGCGCGGAAGAGGCCGAGGCTCTCGCTCACGGCGCCGCTGAAGGCGCCGCGCTTGTGCCCGAAGAGCTCGCTCTCGATGAGCTCCCGCGGGAGGGCTGCGCAGTTGAGTGCGATGAACGGGCCATCGCGCCGCGGGCCGACCGTGTGAACGGCGCGCGCCACGAGCTCCTTGCCGGTCCCGGTCTCGCCCACCACGAGCACGGACGCAGCGCCGGCGGCAACACGCCGGATCTGCGCGAATACCCGCTGCATGGCGTCCGATCCACCGACCATCCCGTGGAAGATGCGCGGGCTCGTCGCACCTGCGGTGTCGAACGGAAGCGCCCCGGCATCCCCGCGGTTACCGTTCCGGCGAGCAGGCACGTAGTAGCCCTCGGCGGCAACGCTCACGAAGCAGGCGGTGAGCTTGTCGAGCAGGAGGATCGCGGTGCTCAGCTCGAGCGTGTCATCGGCAAGCACTCCGACGCAGCTCTCCTTCAGCAAGTTCACGTGCGCCACGACGACCGCGAAGGGGAGACCCGCCGTGGCAACCTGCGCCCCGAAGTCGGCCGCGAAAGTGAGAAAGGACGTCCTGTCCCCGCGCGCCAGCGATTCGATCGCGGTGCGCAGCCGCGGGATGTAGGTCTGGCGGAATAGCCGCTCGGAGAGGGCGCGGTGCTGGCCGAGGCGTGACGCAGCGAGGCCGCACCATCGCTCGATCATCCTGTCCTTCCGTGCCTTGATCGCGCCGATGAGCCGCGCGATCGCATCGGCTCCGTCGAGGGGGAAGAGGAGGAGCGAGAGCCGGCTGGCGTCGGGCACCGAGCCGGCCGGAGCTCTGGAAGTCGCGAGCGTCATAGGTTCTTGAGGGAGCGTCGGACGATAGCGAGCCCCTTTTCCAAATGTCAAGGAAAAAGGCGGTAGCGGTCATGTCTCCACGCGCCAGCGGATATCATGCTGTGCGTCATCGTGGTTCGTCGGCGCCGCGGGGCGCACGAGTCCCTCGCGCCTAACCCCCGGATATCACGCTCGGGCGGACATCGGCTGAGGACCCGGCCTGGCCCGGAGCCGTTCTCTCCCGCTACCATGGACGGATGGATCGGCCGTCGCGAGCATGAGCGAGATCACGCCCCTCGCCGAGCTGCTGCGGGCGCTCGCGCCGCCCCTCGAATACCTCGCCGCCGACGACTTCCGCCGGGTGCAACAGACGCATCTCCCGCTTCCGGCGCTCGCCGAACGGGTGGCGCGCGCGCGGACCGCGGCATCGCCCGCGGCGGCCGCGACGCTCGTCGAGCTCGAGCGGATCCTGGCCGAGCTCGCGAGCGGGCCGCCGCGCGAGGAGCTCTTCCGCCGCGCGCACGCGCTCCTTCCCCTGCTGCGCGACGCGGCCGCCGTGCCCTGGTCGGACTACCGGCCGGTCGCCGAGCCGGTCGCCGCCGCCCTCGAGACGCTGGCCCGCCCCGTCGAGGCGATCCGCGGGGTCGGCCCGCAGCGCGCGGCCCAGCTCACCCGCTTCGGTCTTCGCACCGTCGAGGACGCGCTCTACCATCTCCCGTTTCGCTACGAGGATCGGCGCGCGCTCCGCCCGCTCGCGAGCCTGCACGTCGGCGAGGAGGCGACCGCGGCGGGAGAGGTGGCCCACGTGCGCGAGAGCCGCGGCGGCCGCCGTCGGCGCGCCGTCCTCGAGGTCGTGCTGCGGGACGCCGACGGCCTCCTCCTCCTCGTCTGGTTCCACCGGCTCTCCTACTTCCAGCGCCGGTTCGTCGAGGGCCAGCGCGTGGTGGTGCACGGGCGGGTCGAACCGCCGCTCGGCGGCGGGCCGCCGCGGCTCATCCATCCCGAGGTCGAGGTGCTGGGCACGGGCGAGGAGGTCGCGCCGCAGATCGTCCCGGTTTACGAGAAGCCGACCGAGATGCACGTCGGCGCCATGCGGCGGATCGTGCAGGCGGCGGTGACCGACTTCGCCGAGCGCGTGCCGAGCGCGCTGCCACCCGCGGTCGCCGCCCGACAGCGGGTCATCGAGCTCCCGCGCGCGCTCCGCCACGTGCACGCCCCGCGGCCCGAGGCGGCTCTGGAGGAGCTGGCAGCGGCACGCTCGCTGGCCCACCGCTCCCTCATCTTCGACGAGCTCTTCTTCCTCCAGCTCGGGCTGGCGCTCCGGCGGCAGGCGGCGGGAGAGGAGCCGGGCACGGCCTTCCCGCCCTCGACCGCCCTGGTGCCGGCGTTCCGCGCCCAGCTCCCGTTCGCGCTGACGACGGCGCAGGAGCGCGCGTTCGTCGAGATCGCGACCGACCTCGGGGCTCCCCATCCCATGCGCCGCCTCTTGCAGGGCGACGTCGGCAGCGGGAAGACGCTGGTCGCGCTCCTCGCCGCCCTGGTCGCGATCGAGGCGGGCCATCAGGCAGTGCTCATGGCGCCCACCGAGCTCCTGGCCGAGCAGCACTTCGAGACCATTCGCGTGCTCGTCGAGCCGCTCGGCCTCGTCCCCGTCCTCCTGACCGGTGCGGTCACCGGGCACGCCCGGCGCGCCGCGCTGACCGGCCTCGCGGCGGGGAAGCTGCCGCTCGCGATCGGCACGCATGCCCTCATCCAGGACCCGGTACGCTTCGCGCAGCTCGGCCTCGCCATCGTGGACGAGCAACATCGTTTCGGGGTCCTGCAGCGCGCGGCCCTCCAGCGCCAGGGTGCGGACGAGCGCGCGATCGACGTGCTCGTCATGAGTGCGACGCCGATTCCGCGTACGCTCGCCTTGACGCTCTACGGCGACCTCGCCGTCTCGACCCTCGACGAGCTGCCCCCGGGGCGGACGCCGATCACGACCGAGCTCTGCCGCGAGTCACGCCGCGACCGGGTCTACGCGCGCATCCGTGATGAGGTGGCGGCCGGGCACCAGGCCTACATCGTCTACCCGCTGGTCGAGGAGTCGGAGAAGACGGCACTCCGCGCCGCAACCACGATGGTCCACGAGCTCGGTGCCGGACCGCTCGCCGGCCTGCGGCTCGGGCTCGTCCACGGACGGCTCAAGGCGGACGAGAAGGACGCGGTCATGCGGCGCTTCAAGGGCGGGACGTACGACGTGCTCGTGTCGACGACCGTGATCGAGGTGGGCATCGACGTCCCGAACGCGACGGCGATCGTCATCGAGCACGCCGAGCGGTTCGGCCTGGCGCAGCTCCATCAGCTCCGGGGACGAGTCGGGCGGGGGCTCTCGGCCGGCCACTGCTTCCTCGTCGTGCCCGACTGGACGGGTGAGGAGGCGTACCAGCGGGCCTCCCCGACTTCCGGGTCGCGAACCTGCTGCGCGACACCGCCCTCCTGCGCGCCGCCCGCGACGAGGCGCTGAAGTGGCTAGCCGAAGATCCGGACCTTTCGCGCCCGGAGTCAGCCGCGCTCCGCGCCGTGCTCGCACACCGGTGGAAGGGAAGGCTCGGCCTGGCCAGGGTGGGGTAGGGGCTCCGACGCGCCCCGCTCCCGCACAGCGTACGCGCACGGGACCTTCACATCCCGAATCGCTTCATCATCCGATAGAGGGTCGTCCGGTCGATGCCGAGAGCGCGCGCGGCCTCGGCGCGGTTTCCCCCCGCCGCTTCCAGGGCGGCGCGGACGTGGGCGGCAGCCGAGAGATCGAGCTGTGCCTGCAGCGTCGCTCCTGCCGGCACCGCCGGCGCTGCGGTCGCCGCCTCCAGGAGAAAATCCTCCGGGCTGATCGCCGCTCCACGCGCCAGCACGACCGCCCGCTCGACGGCGTTCTCGAGCTCGCGCACGTTCCCGGGCCAGGCATGCGCCAGGAGCGCCTGCTCGGCCTCGGGTGTGAAGGCCAGCTGCCGTCCCGCCTCGGCGGCGTGGCGCGCGAGAACGTGGCGCGCGAGGGGCAGGATGTCCTCCCGTCGCTCGCGCAGCGAGGCCAGCTGGATCGGGATCACGTTCAGACGGAAGTAGAGGTCCTCGCGAAAGCGGCCGGCGGCGATCTCCTCGCGCAGCGCGCGGTTGGTCGCCGCGACGATCCGGACGTCCACGGGTCGCGGCAGCGTGCCGCCGACGCGCAGCACCTCGCCGTCCTGCAGCACGCGGAGGAGCTTCGCCTGGAAATCGGCGCCGACCTCCGCGATCTCGTCGAGGAAGAGCGTGCCGCCCGCGGCCCGCTCGAAGCATCCCGCCCGTGCCGCGATCGCGCCCGTGAAGGCCCCCTTCTCGTGGCCGAAGAGCTCGCTCTCGAGCACACCCTCGGCGAAGGCCTTGCAGTTGACCGCCACGAACGGCTGGCCCACCCGCTCGCTCCAGTAGTGGAGCAGGCGCGCGACGAGCTCCTTCCCGGTCCCGCTCTCGCCCTGGATCAGCACGCCCGCGCGGCTCGGGGCGACCCGTCGGACGAGTGCCAGGAGCTCCTGGGTGCGCGGACTCTCCGCGATCATGGCCTCGGGGGCGTAGCGGTTCCCAACCTCCTGGCGGAGGTAGCGATTCTCGCGCGCCAGGCGGGCGAGCTCGAGCGCGCGGCTGACGGCCGCCCGGAGGTCGTCGTTGTCGAACGGCTTGGTCACGTAGTCGAAGGCGCCCTCCCGCATGGCCGCCACGGCCGAGGGAATCGTGCCGTAGGCGGTCAGCAGGATGACGGGGAGGTTCGGCCAGCGTGCGCGGAGGCGCCGCAGGAGCTCGACGCCGTCCATCTCGGGCATCCGCCAGTCGGTGACGACGACGTCAGCCGCGCGCTCCTCGAGCGCCGCCAGCGCCGCCGTGCCGCTCGCGCAGGTCTCGCACTCGTAGCCGGCGCGGCCGAGCGCCGTGGCGACGACGCCGGCGACGCGCGCCTCGTCGTCGACGACGAGGACGCGGGGCCTCATCGCGCTCACGCCGCCATCCGCGCCACCGGAAGCTGCACGGTGAAGCGCGCGCCTCCGCCGGGACGCTCGCCCACCACGATCCGCCCGCCGTGCGCCTCGACGATCTCCTTGGCGACCGCGAGGCCGAGACCCGTGCCGCGCGGGCGCGTGGTGAAGAAGGGCTCGAAGATGCGCTCGCGGAGCTCCTGCGGGACGCCGGGGCCCGAGTCGGTCACGGCGAGCTCCACGGCGCCGTCGTTCATGCGAGCGCCGAGCGTGATCTCGCCCCCGGGCGGCACCGCCTCCGCAGCGTTGGCGAGGAGCCCGAGCAGCACCTGGCAGACGAGGTCGGGGTCGGCCCAGGCGGGCGGCAGGGCAGGCGACTCGTCGCGCGCCAGCCGGATCTGCTTCGCCGTCAGCTCGTCGGCGGCCAGGAGGAGGGCGCGATCGAAGAGCTCGCCGGGCGACACCGACCGCGGCTCCACGTGGAGCGGACGGGCGAAGGCGAGGAGGGAGTTCACGAGGTTCGCGAGCCGGTCGATCTCGGCCATGATGAAGGCCGACGCGCGCTCCGCCTCGGCGTCGGGCGTTCTCCCCTCGGCGAGACCCTGGGCGGCGGAACGGATGACGGCGAGCGGATTCCGTACCTCGTGCGCGATCGCGGCGGCGAGCTGACCGAGCGCGGCGAGCTTCTCACTCTGCGCCACCCGGGCCCGCGCCGCGCCGATCGCCTCGCTCTGCGACCGGATGACGGCGGCCGCGTCCCGCTCGCGGTGCCGGGCCTCGACGGCCCAGCCGACGAGGTAGCCGAGGAGGGTGAACGAGGACCCGAAGAACGCGGCCACGAGCAGGGTGACGTCGCGGCCGTTCATCTCGAAGGCCACCCCGAGCCAGACGAGGCTCGCGATGTCGATGGCCCCGAGGAGGGCGCCGCCCGCGGCGCCCCACCACCGTACCCGTCGAAAGGTCTGGCTGCTCTCCATGTCGTGGACTCGCTCGCAACTCGTGGGCCGTGATTCTCGCGCAGCCGGACACGTCGAAGCAACGGCCGATCCGTGGCGCAGCCGCCACGCGTGTCGCGGCGGCGCCACGCTCTGCTCGGTGCCGGTCATCCTTCCGGCTGCCGGTTCAACTTGGCATGGTCCGTGAAACGTCTCGGATGCGAAAGGAGGAGCCATGAACGCGAAGCAACTCGGACTCTCGGTCGTGCTGCTCGATTTCTCGGGTCTGACCGCCTACGCCCTCTACCAGTACGGGGTCGTCGGGGTCGTCGAGCTGGAGACCGCCAACGCGGTCACGGTGGCGGCCTTCGCCGACCTGGTGATCGCGCTCAGCCTGGTCGTGCTCTGGATGCGGCAGGATGCGCGGGAGCGCGGCGCATCGGTCGCCCCCTACGTCGTGCTGACGCTCGCCCTCGGGAGCGTGGGGCCGCTCCTCTACCTGATCCGTCGAGAGAGCGGAGTGTCCCGACGGCCTCACCCGGTCGCTGCGGCAGCACGATGACGGAATTCTACTGGAGATGGCGGCGGAGGAAGCCGGTCGCGCGCCGCCAGGCGTCGGCGGCGATCTCCGGGCGGTAGGCGTCGGGGCGCGTCTCATTGAAGAAGGCGTGCCCGGCGCCCGGGTAGACGTGGAGCTCGAACGCCTTCTCCGCGCGCGTGAGGATCGACCCGAGCGTCGCCACGTCCGCGACCGGGATGATCGCGTCGTCGGCGCCGAAGAGGCCGAGATACGGACAGACGAGGCCGGGCGCCAGGTCGAGCGGGCTGGCCGGCTTGATGTCGTCCGTCTCGGCATAGCGGAGCATGCCGTACCACGAGACGCAGGCGGCCAGGCGCTCGACCGTGCAGGCCGCCATGAGCGCGTACTGGCCCCCCATGCAGAAGCCGGTGATGCCGATCGCGTCGGCACGAACCTCGGACCGTCCCGCCAGGCACTCGACCGCGGCGGCGAGGTCCGCGAGCACGCGACGGTCGGGCAGGGCGCGCATCGCGAAGCGACGCGCGACGTCGCGGTAGTGCTCGGAGAGCCCGCGCACGTCGGGCACGAGGACGAGGCCGGGCAGCGGATGTGCTCCCCGCGGCCAGGCCGCGTAGCCGCGCACGCCCTCCCGTCCGAACGAGAGCTCCCCGGTCTCGAGGGACGTCGCCACGGGGGCCATCAAGCCGGCTCCGGCTGCGTCATGCAATGGAGCGTCCCGAGGCCGAGGACCAGGTCGACGGCATGGATGCCGACCACGCGGCGTGTGGGGAAGAGCTTCGCCAGCGTGTGGAGCGCGTGACGGTCCTCGGGGTCATTGAAGGTCGGCACCAGCACGACCGCGTTCCCGACGTAGAAGTTCGCGTAGCTCGCCGGCAGACGCTGGCCGTCGCACGAGAGCGGCGCCGGCATCGGGAGCGTCACCACCCGGAGCGGGCGGCGATCCTGGTCGGTCGCGGCTTCCAGGCGGCGCCGGTTCTCGAGGAGCCGCCGGTGGTTGGGATCGGCCGTGTTCTCCTCCGCGGCAACCACCACGGTGCGCTCGTCCGTGAAGCGCGCGACGTCGTCCACGTGCCCGTGCGTGTCGTCCCCGACGATGCCCTCACCCAGCCAGATGACGTGACGGGAACCGAGGTAGGCGGCGACCGCCTGCTCCAGGTCGGCGCGCGTCGCGCCGGGGTTGCGGGCCTGCACCGGGCTCAAGAGGCATTCCTCGGTCGTGAGGAGGGTGCCGCGGCCGTTGACGTCGACGGCGCCGCCTTCGAGGACGATCCGGCTGCCGATCCGGTTACCGCGCTTGGCGAACTGGGGCTTCCACTGCCGGCGGCCGAGAAGCCGCGCGAGCCGATCCGGGACGGCATCGTCGCGCTTCCAGTTCCGGTACTTCGCCCAGCCGGTGAACTTCCAGTTGACGAGCGCGACGTCGCCGTCCTTCCGGCGGACGAAGAGCGGGCAGAAGTCGCGTGTCCACGAGCGATCGGTCGGGACCCGGAAGAAGTCGACCCGGTCGAGGTCCACGTCCA
>VBLA01000103.1 GCA_005879245.1 Deltaproteobacteria bacterium | reverse complement strand
TCGTCGCCTCCGTCGGTATCGTTGCTTCTCACGTGTCGTGAGGTCGCGCGCGTGGATGACGTGGACCGTATCGTCGTCGTCGAGGACGAACACGACCTGGAGCGCACGGCCGGATGGGGTGCGCCCCCACACCAGCCACTTGTCATCCGGCCGTTCGAGTGGGTATGGTTGCCGCGCCGCCATCACGACGTCCTGGGCTTCTTCTGGCCTCACGCCGTGGCGGGCGAGGTGCTCGACGTTCCGCTCGTTCCATCGGAACTCGGCCACACTATTTCTTATACAAGAATCAGGCCTATCTCACCAAGCCCGGCAATCTCGCCAGGGCGAGTCTGGGCCCCGGAGTCTGGCGCTCTATGGGCCGCGCGCCCACCGGCGGATTCATCGGGCCGATGACGGGGCACCGGGGTGCGGGTACGGACCGCTGCCCCGGTAGGTAGCAAGGGCCTGGAAGAGACCGCCGCGGAATTTAGAGGCCGTAGTAACGATAACCGGGGAAGGTTGTCATAACGTGCGAAGTCCGACCCTCGCCCCAGCCTCCCCGGCTCGCGCGGGACGGCTCCGCCTTCGACGACGACGAGCTCCGGCTCGTGCAGACCCTCGCCGACCACGCCGCGATCGCGATCGAGAACGCCTCGCTCTATCGGCAGGTGGAGCAGACGGCGCTGACGGACGACCTGATGGGCCTGGGGAACACGCGGCACTTCCACCGGATGCTCCCGGCGCTGCTGGCGCGCGGCGGGCCGTTGTCGCTGCTCGTGCTCGACCTCGATGGGCTGAAAACTGTGGTGGACCGGTACGGCCACCTGGTGGGGAGCCGTGCCATCGCCGACGTGGGCCGCGTGATCGCCGCGCGCCGCCGGCCGGGAGACGTAGCCGCGCGGTTCGGCGGGGACGAGTTCGTGGTGATCCTAGCCACGGACACGGGGGCGGCACGCGCAATCACGGAGGAGCTGCGGGAGGCGATCGCCAGTTGCCCGGTCCCGGGCGATCCCGAGGCGAAGATCACCGCGAGTGTCGGGGTAGCGACCTTCCCCGACCACGCCGGGAACGGCGAGGAGCTGTTCCGAGCGGCCGATGAAGCGAGTTCACCGTCAAGCGGAGCACGAAGAACCGAGTGGCGGTAGCGGAGAGAGCCCCCGGGGGAGCGTGAGCGGGCGCAGGCAGCGGGGGCTATCCAGACCGCATGATCGCGCGATGGGCATCGGTAGCCGTCCAGGCTACCGTCCCTGTGTCCCGTCTAGCCGCCGGCCATGGCCCCCACGACCAGAAAAGGCTCTGCGCCAATCGCGACCGCGTCGGGGAGCGGGGCATCGGGTAGCTCGTGGGACAGGTCCTGCTCGCAGGCGAAGAACCTCACGAACGGTCGGCGCCGGTGCGTGACGTGGTCGCGGATCGTCCCGCGCAGCATCGGATAGCGGGCCTCGAGCGCGTCAAGCACCGAGCGCTGCGTGACCGGACCCTCGACGTCGACCTTCACCTCGCCGTCGACCCGCGCCAGCTTCCGCAGGTGCGAGGGGAGCACGACGCGGATCATGGCAGGGTCTGGACCTCGACGGACAGCACGGCCGGAAGATCCCGCACGATGGGAGCCCAGCTGTCTCCGGCGTCGCGCGACGCGTAGACTTGTCCGCCCGTGGTCCCGAAGTACACACCACACGCGTCGAGCGAGTCGACGGCCATAGCGTCGCGCAACACGTTGACGTAGCAGTCGCGTTGCGGCAGGCCCTTCGTGAGCGCCTCCCACTCCTGTCCGCCGGTGCGGCTGCGGTACACGCGCAGCTTCCCCTCGGGCGGATAGTGCTCCGAGTCGCTCTTGATCGGCACGACGTAGATGGTGTCCGGCTCGTGCGCGTGCACGTCGATCGGGAACCCGAAGTCGCTGGGCAAGTTTCCGCTCACCTCCTGCCATGACGCGCCAGCGTCATCGCTGCGCATGACGTCCCAGTGTTTCTGCATGAACAGCACGCCCGGACGCGACCGGTGCATCGCGATCCGGTGGACGCAGTGGCCGACCTCGGCGGTCGGGTTCGGCATCTGCTCGGACCTGAGGCCACGGTTGATCGGTCGCCACGTCTTGCCGGCATCGTCGGTCCGGAACGTGCCCGCCGACGAGATGGCGACGAAGATCCGTTCAGCATCGCTCGGATCGAGAAGGATCGTGTGCAGGCACATGCCGCCGGCACCGGGCTGCCAGGAGGGCGCCGATTCGTGGTTGCGCAGTCCGGGGAGCTCCCGCCACGTCTGCCCGCCGTCGGTCGAGCGAAACAGGGCGGCGTCCTCGACCCCGGCGTACACCGTGTCCGGATCGGTCGGCGATGGTTCGAGATGCCAGACTCGCGCGAACTCCCAGGGGTGCGGCGTGCCGTCGTACCACTGGTGTGTGCCGGTGACGCCGTCGTACACGAACTTGTTGCCCACCGGCTCCCAGGTCTGGCCGCCGTCGTCGGAGCGCTGGATCAGCTGCCCGAACCAGCCGGTGCCCTGCGACGCGTAGAGCCGATTGGGGTGAGCGGGTGATCCCTTGAGGTGGTAGATCTCCCAGCCCCCGAAATGGGGGCCACTGATGTCCCACCGTTCGCGCCTTCCGTCCGATCTGAGCACGAACGCCCCCTTGCGCGTACCAACGAGTACCCGTACCCCGGCCATCCCACACTCCTTTCCGAGCCTCGCGCCGATCTCGGTTGCGTCGGCCTGAGCCTACTAGATCTCCCCCGGGTCTCCGGCGAGGCCGTGGTCTGTCAGTCGACGACCCCCGGACCAAGATCGATCCCCGGATCGAGATGCATCCGGGGGAAGAGCCGGCGCTGGAGGACACCCTGCACCCGACGCGATGCCCAGAAAGCGGCGACCACGAGCAGCCCGACGACGATGAGCGTGGTTACCGTGATGGGGTGCGGCTCCGTGACGATGATCGGATACGACAAGATGCTTCCGAGCAGACGCCAGAGCCGGTCCATCCCGTCGGTCGTCGACACCTCGGTCTTCTCCCGGTCGCCACTGCGCCGACGTGAACCCTACTATCCGAGAGCCGGGCGAGTTCACAAAGGGGGGGAGTGACCGCGCGGAGAGCGAATGCCGCCCCGCACTGCGCGGTCTGCTCGGCGACGAGGAGCTGCTATTCGCGCTCGTCGTGCGCCTCCCCCGGACGCCGCGTCCGGTCCCGCCGCCGCCGCAGCGATGACCCGGGCGCATTCACCGACTCCGTTGCGGGGCGCAGCACCCACACGCGCACACGGCCGATGCCTTTGATCGGCAACGGGCGCAGATGACGCAGCGTAATCGACGCGCGGTCGCGCAGGGCACGGCCGAGCTCCTCGGAGATCAGCACCGTGCCCGGGCGCGCGAGGTTGACGAGTCGGCTGGCGAGATTGACCGTCGGACCGAACAAGTCACCTTCCCACGACAACGTCGGTCCGACGGCCAGGCCGACTCGCATTTCCGGCAACACGCCGCCGTCGCCGTGTGCCTCGACGAACCCGAGGGCGATCTCCGCCGCGGCGCCGGCATCAGCGACGCTGAACATGACCTCGTCGCCGATCATCTTCACCACGCGCCCGCCGCGCTGTGGAATGTGCTCATAGGCCACCTGCTCGAAACGGTCGACCATGGCCGCCAGCTCGTGCTCGGTCAGCTGCTGGCTCACGGCGGTAAAGCCGACCAAATCCACGAAACCGACGACGAGGGTACGGCCCTCTTTCACCTGGCTGGCCGGTGTGGCCACGACACGGAGCAGGGCTGCCAGCAAGTGCCGGCGCCACACGTAACCGAGCAGTGGCTCCAATTGTGGCAGGAGCGCGCGGAAGCGGCTGGCGATGAGGTCGGCCTTGATTTCGTCGGCGACGTCGGCCTGCATCAGCACAGTCAGGTCGGTACTGCTCGCGACCTGCGCCTCGGCGACTCGCGCGAGCGATTGCCCGGTCACGCGGGTGAGCTGCAACAACACCCCTTGGTCTGCGCCCTCCTCCTCGAGCAACCCGCGGATCCGGCGCAGCACCTCGACGTCCGGGTGGGTGAAGACTCGTTCGTCATCGGGCACCGGCGGAAATCCGAGCGCGCGCCACAAACGGCCGGCCTGCTCGAAGTCGATGCCCGCCTGCGTCGCCACCTCGGGCCCGGTGAGCTCCGGGTCACCGAGAAGGGTGCGTGCGAGTGAGCGCCACGGTTCCGAAGCGGTCATGCCGTCTCACACTTTGGTACCGACGCTACCGGGACGGCTACGCGCGCGCAACGAGGCCGACGCGCGCCACTTGGAAGCGGATGACGGAAACGATCTGGCTACTCGAGGTCGGTTCCAGCTTGGTGTGGATCGACGCGCGGACTCGGACCCGACGCGTCGCCCACACGCAGACCGCATATGGTATCAGGGGCCGAGGAGGGGAGACCAATGTCGGAAGTGAAGGTGAGCGAGCCCGTGGCCGCGCCGGCGGCGAAGGTCTGGGAGCTGCTCGGTGATTTCGGCGGCGTTGCCAAGTGGGGTGGCGGGATGCTCGAGAGTTGCACCGTCGAGGGCTCCGGCGTCGGCGCCGTGCGCACGATCGGGCTACCGGGCGGGGGGTCCATCCAGGAGCGCTGCGAGGCTTACGACG
>VBLA01000102.1:6838-19242 GCA_005879245.1 Deltaproteobacteria bacterium | reverse complement strand
CGTGGCCTCAGTCATGGCCTCGTTGAAGATCGCCGCGAACTCTGGATTCCGGGCGCAGTATTCGAACGTACCCATGCCGAAGACGTGCTCCAGCGCCGTCTCCCCCGTCCGCACGCTGTGGAGGAGGTCGCCCCACGACCGCCACACCGACTCGTCGATGAAGAGCATCGCCAGGTTCCGCACCGAGCCCGGGACACCGGCTCCGAGCAGGGCGCCGGACGGGGTCAGCTGGAACTGCCCCGGCTCGATCTCCTCGACCATCCCGACGACCGCCAGACCGCGCAGCAGACGACGGAGGGACGGCGCATGGCTGCGGGTCGCCTTGGCGAGCTCCTCGCTGCTCTTCGCACCGTCGCGGAGGTGGTCGGCGACGCCGAGCCGGGCGGCGACGTAGATCAGCTGCGAGGTCATGTACCCCGCGATCAGCGGGAAGAGAGCCGCCCCGGACGGCGGTGGGATTTCCTGACGAGCGGGGTCGGGCATGATCGTCCTCGATTGCTCACCCCGGCTGATAGGTGCCGAAGCTCCAGAGATGCCCCTCGAGGTCCCGGACGGAGTACTCGCGCGACCCGTAGTCCGTGTCCTGGAGGGGTCGCACGATCTCGGCGCCCGCCGCCCGGGCCCGCGCGTAGTGCGCGTCCACGTCCTCGACCTGGACGTACACGCCCTGCTGCACCTCGTCCCACGGGTTGTTCTCGCCGTGGTGTTTGCCCGATCCGAGCATGATCATGCCTGAGCCGAGCTTCATCTCCGCGTGAGCGACGTTCCCCTCGGGCCCCGGCACCACCAGGTGCTTCTCGAAGCCAAGGACCCTGCCCAGCCACTCGACCGCCGCCGAGCCGTTCCGGTAGCGGAGCACGGGGAAGATGCTCGGCTTCCCCTCCGCTGCGTTCTTCGCCATGTGAGCCTCCTTTTCGCAGGCGCTATCGCGGGGACATTCTCTCCTAGCCCCCGGTCCGAGGGTCCTCTGCCCACGAGACCTCCTCCGTCTCGACCGGCGTCCCGAAGAGCATCGTCACGGCCGGCCGCGGCCGCTGCCGGTGCCAGAGACCCCGGGGGCAGACGAAGACCGAGCCCGCCCGCACGTTCACCTCGGCGGGTCCATCGTCGGTCAGGACGGTCACGTCGACCTCCCCCTCGAGGACGTGGAGCAGCTCATCGCCGTCGGGGTGACGCTCCCAGGGCGTCAGCCCCGAGTAGCGCATCACGCCCAGCATGCACTGATCGAGCGCCGTGATCGTGCGCACCGCCGCGTCGGCCTCCTCGGCCGTCGTGCTCGACGTGATCGCGAGCTCGGGCAGACCCCCGAGCGCGGCACGGAGGTCGTGCGCGACCAGGGTCGGGGCCTCTCCGCCGGGGTGTGGATGCGCCCGCCGACGTCCCGCCTCCCGCCGTGGGTCGGGTGCGCTCGAGTGCTCCGTTCCTTCCCCGGGCGTCGCGAAGAGCATCGACACGGGCGACCGCGGCAGCACCCGGTGCCACAGTCCCCGACGACACACGAAGACCGAGCCGGCGCTCACGGTCGACCGCACCGGCCCCGCCTCGGTCAAGGTGACCACCTCGGCCTCGCCCTCGAGGATGTGGAGCATCTCGTCACCGGCCGGATGCCGTTCCCAGTGCGAGTCCCCCGAGAACCGCGAGACGCCGAGCGTGCACCGGTTGAGCGACGCGAGGAACCGCATCGTCTTCTCGGGAAGATCGCGCAGCGCGGCCCGGACGTCGTGGGCGACCATCTTCGGCTCGTGCGCCATCTCCTCCAGCCGGGCGAGGATGTCGTCCAGGGTGGCGAGGGGTCTCCCGCCGACGGACACCGTGGCGGCGGACCGCTCACCCTCCGCCCCGGAGACGAGCGCGGCCTTGAGCTCCGCCCTGAACTCGGCGCGCGGGAGACCGCGCAGGTCGCCCGCGATGCGGAGCAGCTCGGCCAGGCGGGGACTGACACCGGGCAGCGGTCCCTTCGGATCGGCCATCAGGGCTTCCAGCGCATCGTCGAGCTCATCGCCAAGGCCACGCCTAGCCATTCGGATCACCCAATCGCGCCCGCAGATTCTGCAGGCCGCGGAGCTGGAGCTGCTTCACTGCCCCCTCGCTGCGCGCCAGGTCCCGCGCGATCTCGCGAATCGTCTTCTGCTCGCCGAAGCGCATGAGGATCACCCGCGCTCCCGCGCCGCGCGCAGGGCGCGATCGGCCATCGCGTTGGCGGCGATCCGGAGCAGCCACGCCGCAAACGGCACACCACGCCACTCGAATTGCCCGAGGTTCGCCAGCGCCCGGTGAAACACCTCCGACGTCACGTCCTCGGCTTCCTCACGGTCGCGGACCCGGCGCACGACGAAGGCGTACACCCGGTCGAAATTGCTCTCGTAGAGCTCGGCGAACCGCCCCGGGTCCCGCTGCGCCGCTTCGATGAGGGTCCGCTCGTCGACGTCCTTACGGAGGGCACTCGAGGCAGGCGCCCGGCGAGCCATCATCCTACTAAGCAAACCGCGGCCGCAGCGAAAAGGTTACGGCCGGCCTCGCCGCTACGACGGCTCCTTGGCCGGCGCGGGGTTCACCAGATCCATGCCCAGCGTGTGCGGGAAGATCGTCGCGATCTCCTCGGGCGTCCAGCGGGCGTCCCGCTGGATGGTGCGAACGGGAGCGGGATAGCCGAGGAGCGCCACCAGGCCGGCCATGACGAGGAATATCTGTCCGTTGATGTCCCGCGCCGCGTCGGTCGCGAGGTAAACGACGAAGGGGGCGACGTTCTCGGGTCCGAAGTTCTGGAGGGGAAACGTCCGCTCGCCGAGGCCCGTCGCGAGGCCGCGCTCCGCCCGTCGCTCCCGCGCCGTCTGCGGGACGGTTGCCGCCATCCGGGTCATGGCACCCGGGCAGACCGCGTTCACGGTGATGCCGTAGCGGCCGAGGTCACGCGCCGCGACCCGGGTGAGACCCGCGATCCCGTCCTTGGCCGCACCGTAGTTCGCCTGCCCGGAGTTCCCGTAGACCCCGGAGGTGGACGAGATGGAGATGATCTGCCCGCGCCGCTGCTCGCGCATGATCCGCGCGGCGTGCCGGGTGCAGTTGAAGGTACCCTTCAAATGCACGGCGATGACCGCGTCCCACTCCTCCTCGCTCATGTTGAAGATCATCCGGTCGCGCAGGATGCCAGCGTTGTTCACCAGAACGTCGACCGCACCGAACTCCTTCACCGCGGTCGCGATCAGCCGCTCGGCCGCAGCGAAATCGGCGACGCTGTCATGGTTCGCGACCGCCTTCCCGCCTCGCGCACGGATCGCCGCCACCACCTCGTCGGCGACGCTCACCGAGGCACCGGTTCCGTCGACCGCGCTCCCCAGATCGTTCACCACGACGCCGGCCCCTTCCGCCGCCAGGAGCTCGGCGATGGCGCGGCCGATGCCGCGTCCCGCCCCGGTCACGACCGCCGCCTTGCCGGTGAGACGTTTCGCCATGGTTCAGCTCTTCGGCGGCGCCGGGTTCACCAGACCCTCGGCGACCGTCGCCGGCACGAGTCGGTCGAGCTCGTCGAGCGTCCAGTTGCCCTCGGCCTTGTAGAGCGTCTTCACCGGACGCGGTTGCGAGACGAGCGCCACGCTGGTCCCGAAGCAGAGGAAGAACTGTCCGTTCACGTCCTTCGCATACTCGCTCGTCAGGTAGACGACCATGGGCGCGATGTCGTCCGGGTCGAGCTCCTCGATCTGCGCCACGCCGCGGTCCTCGCGCTGGATGCCCTGCTTCTTGCGAAGCTCGCGCGCGCGCCGCACCTCCTCGTTGACCGTCATGCGCGTGCCCGCGACGGGGGCGATCGCGTTGACGGTGATCCCGTACTTCCCGAGGTCGCGCGCCGCCACCTTGGTGAGGCCGGCGATGGCGGACTTCGCGGCGCCGTAGTTCGCCTGCCCGGGGTTCCCGAAGAGGCCCGACCCGGAGCTGAAGGTGACGATCCGCCCGTAGCGCCGATCGCGCATGTGGGTGCAGGCGTGCCGCAGGCAGTTGAACGTGCCCTTCAGGTGCACGGCGATGACGGCGTCCCACTCCTCCTCGCTCATGTTGAAGATCATCCGGTCGCGTAAGATGCCCGCGCAGGTGACGAGGGCGTCGAGCTGTCCGAAGCGCTCGAGCGCCGTGCCGATGATGCGCCGGGCGCCCTCCCAGTCGGCGACGGAGTCGGTGCTGGCAACCGCCTCGCCCCCCGTGCGCTCGATCTCCTTCACGACGTCGAAGGCGGGGCCGGTCGACGGCGCCGTCCCGTCGACGTTGACACCGTAGTCGTTCACCACGACCTTCGCGCCGGCGGCGCCGAGCGCGAGCGCGACCCCGCGGCCGATCCCCCGACCGGCGCCGGTCACGACCGCGACGCGGCCGGCAAGCATGCCGTTCGCCATGCCGCGGCTTCTACACCGGCCGGCTCTGGTCGAGAAGGCCACCCATCCGTTAGGTTTGGCCGCGCCGATGCTCCTCTCCGAGCACGAGCAGCCGACGGCCGTGCACTACCGCATCCTCGCCCTCACCTGGGCAGGGTGGCTGTTCGACTTCTACGATCTCATCCTCTACACATTCCTGCTCCGCCTCATCTCGGCCGAGCTCCATTTCGGACGCGAGACGCACGCCCTTCTCCTCGGGGCGTCTCTCGGTGCGACGGCTCTGGGGGGGATGGTCTTCGGCTACCTCGCCGATCGTCACGGCCGGAAGGCGGTCCTGCAGTGGTCGATCCTCACCTACAGCGCCGGAACGGCGCTCTGCGGGCTCGCGGGCGGCGTGACGAGCCTCCTCCTCGCACGGGTCCTCACCGGTCTCGGAGTGGGTGGCGAGTGGGCGATCGGCCACGCGCTCTTGGGCGAGGCCGTCCCGCCGCGGCTCCGCGGCCGCTTCGGGGCCCTGCTCCAGACGGGGGCACCCGTCGGGGTGGGCCTCGCCGCCGTGGTCGGGAGCTTCCTCGCCCCCGTGATCGGCTGGCGCGCGACCTTCATCCTGTCCGGCCTGCCGGCCCTGCTCGTGACGGCGACGCGGCGTGCGCTGCCCGAGTCCGACCTCTGGCAGGTGAGCCGCTCAGCCAAGGCGCCGCGCGCCGGGGGTCGACGTTTCCCGCCTTCGCTTCGCCGCCAGCTCGTCCTCGCCTTCGGGCTCGCCGTCCTCAACATGTCTTCCTACTGGCTCACCTTCACGTGGCTCCCCACCTACCTCGTCGAGGAGCGCGGCCTCTCGATCGCCGCCTCGGGGCTGCGCATCCTGGTCGTCGTCGCGGGGGAGCTGCTCGGCTACGCCTCCTTCGGCTTCGTCTCCGACCGCTTCGGTCGGAAACCGGCCTTCAGCGCCTACGCGACGCTCATGGCCGTCGGCCTCGTCTCGATCACGCTTCTCTGGCCCGCGATCGTCCTTTGGCCCCCGCTGCTCCTCTTCTGCCTCTGGCTGGTCGGCTTCGGCACCGGGACGTGGTCGAACTTCGGGCCGATGTTCGCGGAGCTCTTCCCCACGACGCTCCGCACGACCGCGGTCGGCTCGGTGTTCAACGCCGCGCGCGGCGTGCAGCTCCTCACCCCGCTCGTGGTGGCGGTGATGGCGCGCCGCTACGGCCTCGGCGGCGGGATCGCGCTGGCAGCCGGCTTCGCGCTCGCCGCGGCGGCGTGGGTCTGGTTACTGCCCGAGACGCGCGGCCGACGGATCGACGTCTGACGAGCGACGCGCGACCGTCTGACCGCTCGAGTTGCTCACCCAGATGCTCGACCCGTCGAACGCGAGGCCCGATGGATGGCGGCCCGCGCGGAAGCTGCCGACCACCATGCCGTCGCTCGCCCTGAGCTTCGTCACGCGGTCGGCCCCGTTGCTCGCGACCCAGACGTAGGGCCCGGCGGCGAGGACGTCCGCCGGGCCATCGGGCACGGCGACCGTCGCGAGCACCGCCCCATCACTCGGCCTGAGCTTCAAGACGCTCTGGCCGAAGAAGTTCGCGACCCAGATGGACGCCCCGTCGAAGGCGACGCCCGAGGGGCCGTCACCGACGGCGAACGTGCCGAGGACCGCCCCGTCCCCCGCCCGGAGCTTCGTCAGGGTGTTGCTGCCCGAGTTCGTCACCCAGACGTTGGCGCCGTCGAACGCGAGGGCAGACGGATTCGCGCCCACCTCGACTTCACCCAGCTTCGCGCCGTCCCGCCGGAGCCGCGTCACGGAGCCGCCGAGCCGGTTCGCCACCCAGAGCGCGGCGCCGTCGAAGATCACGCCTGCGGGACCGTCACCCACGGGGAACGTCCCGAGGACGGCGCCATCCCTCGCCTGGAGCTTCGTCACCGTGCCGCTGCGGTTGTTGGTCACCCAGGTGTTGATCCCGTCGAAGGCCACCGCGAGCGGGCGGCTCCCGACCGGCACCGTGCCGAGCACGGCGCCGTCGGAGGCTCGCAGCCGGGTGACGCTGTCGCTGAACTGGTTCGCCACCCAGATCGTCGTCCCGTCGAAGGCCACGCCCTCCGGGCCGCGCCCGACGGTGAAGAACACGATCTCCGGCTCGGGCGGGTGCGGGGCCTCGATCGCATCGTGGGTGACGGGCTCGCCGCGAGACTCCCCGCGGGCCGGCACCTCGGGCGGCGGCCGTCGCGACGGCGGGCCCAGGCGCTCGCGACCGTAACCCGCGCCCAATGCCTGTCAACCCGAATTGCGTCAAACCCCACACCTCCTTCAGCCGGGCATTCCACGCGAGGGGACGCTGAGCACGGATGTGGAGCAGTAGAGCTCGGCGCGTCCACTGCGGCCAGCGCCCGGGTCCACTATCCCTTGCACGGGCGCCGCGGCCTCGGCTACACGCCCGCCATGGCCGCCGCGCCGCTGATCCACGGCTACTTTGCCCCGCGGTTCGCTGCGGTCCGCGACGCCTTCGCGGCGAACTTCGACGCGGGAAGGGAGGTCGGCGCCTCGTTCGCCGCCACCCTCGATGGCGACGTCGTGGTCGATCTGTGGGGCGGCCACGCCGATTCGGCACGGACGCGTCCGTGGGAGCGCGACACGATCGTCAACGTCTTCTCGACGTCGAAGGCGATGACCGCGCTCTGCGCCCTCATCCTCGTCGACCGCGGGCAGCTCGACCTGGATGCGCCCGTGGCGCGCTACTGGCCCGAGTTCGCGGTGGCGGGCAAGGAGCGGATCACGACACGTCATCTCCTGACGCATAGCGCGGGGCTGGCCGCGATCCGCCAGCCGCTGCCGACAGCCGCGCTGTACGACTGGCACCGCATGACGGCGGCGCTGGCCGCCGAGGCGCCGTGGTGGGAGCCGGGCAGCGCCAGCGGGTACCACGCCCTCACCTACGGGTACCTCGTCGGCGAGGTCGTCCGTCGGATCACCGGCACGACGCTCGGCGCGTTCTTCCGCGAGGAGGTGGCCGCACGCCTTTCCGCCGACTTCCACATCGGGCTCGCGCCGTCCGAAGACGCGCGCGTGGCCGAGATGGTTCCGGCGACGGCGGAAGAGACCGCGGCAGCGGGCCCCGCGGCGGTCGTCGATCCGGAGTCGCTCTTCGGCAGAGTGCTGGGGAACCCGCCCATGCGGGCCGAGTTCGCGAACCAGGCCGCCTGGCGGCGGGCGGAGATCCCGGCGGCCAACGGACATGGCAATGCCCGTTCCGTCGCGCGGGTCATGGCGATCCTCGCCTGCGGCGGCGCGCTCGACGGCGTGCGCCTGCTGAGCGAGCAGACGCTGGCTAACGCCATCGCCGAGCAACGTCACGCCCGGGATCTCATCCTCGCCCTCACCATGCGCTGGGGGCTGGGCTTCATGCTCACCAGCCCCGAGGTCCCCCTGGGGCCGAACCCGCGGACCTTCGGTCACGGCGGCTGGGGCGGCTCGCTCGGTGTCGCCGACCTGGACGCCCGCGTGAGCTGGTCCTACGTCATGAACAAGATGTCCCCCGGCAGCACCGGCGACTCCCGCGCAGCTGGCATTCTAGCTTCGCTGTACGCGTCCCTCTAGCCGCGTCCCGTCGCGGCGCGCGCACGCTCTCCGCAGCGCCCGCCACGTGCAGCGCCGTGTACTGCGCTCCGCCGCCCCGGCGCCCCCTGCAGCATTTGCCTCAGCTCCCAAGAATCGGCCGTGCGTCGTGCCACGTCACTCTCCTAACTCGCAATGTTTTTGTTGACGCGCGGCGAGCAGTTTCTTAAGACCACAGACCCTGACCGGGTTCTGCCCGGGCGGCGCAGCCAACCAATGCGAACGGAGAACGAGATGGCATCGACGGGCGGCTTCTTCCGCCGCGTGGTCCCGCTGGTCGGCCTCCTCGTGCTGCTCGTCGCGCCCACGCCCTCCACGAACGCCCAGTGCACGCAAGTCGGCTGCACCGCTCCGGATGCCTGCCACAGCGCCGGGGTCTGTGACCCCGACACCGGGACCTGCTCCACTCCCGAGATCACGTGCGAGGACGGCAACCCGTGCACCGCCGACTCGTGCGACCCGAGCAGCGGCTGCGTGTTCCAGCCCGCCAGCGGCTTCGAAGCGGTCACCTGCCTGCTCGTCACCTCGACGCTCGAGCCTGCCGTCTGCCGTCCCGTCCCGGCCAAGATCGCGACGCTCATGGCCAGGGCCAAGAGCCAGATCGCCGTTGCCGTCTCGGGAGAGAACCCCCGCCTCCAGAAGCAGCTTCTCGGGAAGGCCATGCGCACTCTCAAGCGGGCGACGAAGAGCACGCGACGCGTCGCGAAGCGGCGCGGGCTCTCCCCGCTCTGCGCCGACGCGCTCAAGCGCGTGCTCGGCAACCTGACGAATCACGTGGATCAGCTGAGGCGAACCCTCTAGCCTCGGTCGATCGCTCCGAGTTCGCGCACGGGGACGGGGGGCTACCAGCCAACCCGTCTTCGTCCCCCCGTCCCCGTGCGCCGGACGACGAGCTTGACCCCCGCCACGGCAGGCGTCTATCCGTGGCCTCGTGCTCGCCAGCCTCGACCGCCTGCTCCGCGCCCTCTTCTGGGCGCTCTGCGTTGCCTTCGCGGCGACGGGGCTCACCTTCTTCGCCTTCCCGGACGCGACCATCCAGGTCCTGAACACCACCGGGCACGCGCTCGGCTTTCCGCCCGCGCCCGCCTCGTCGCTCCGGTTCTGGCTCTCGCTCGGGGTCGCCTACATGATGCTCGTCACGCTCCTGGCAGCGGCCATCGCCCGCGACCCGCGCGGCCGCGCCTACCTCATGCCGATCCTCGCCGCGGGCAAGGCCACCTCGTCGCTCACCTGCCTCGGCTACTTCCTCGGCTCACAACCGGCGTTCGTCTATCTCCTGAACGCGCTGGTCGACGGCTCGCTCACGCTCCTCGTGCTGGGGGCCTGGGCCGTGGTGTGGGCGACGAGCGAAGAGGCGGCGGCCCACGACCGGGAGCTCCTCCGGATCGTGCTCGACGCGCTCGTCCCGCGCGGCGGTGCGTTTCCGACCGGCGCCGCTGACACGGACCTCGACGACGCCGTCGCGCGCTACTTCGCCACCCTCCACGCGCTCGGGCCGGTCGGGCTTCGCGTCCTGCTCCGCATCCTCGAGTACGGCCCGGTCGTCTTCGAGCGGACGCGCCCCTTCTCCCGGCTCGACCCCGAGGCGAGGGCACACGCCCTCGCCTCCTGGGAGACCTCGCGGCTGGGCGTCCGACGCCAGGTCATCGCGAGCCTCAAGCTCATCGCCCTCCTCCACTTCTACGAGCGGCGGGAGATCTGGCCCGGCATCGGCTACGACGATGCGCACCTCCGCGAGAAGCTCCTCGCGGGCCCCAACGCGGCGCACCACGCCGCCCGGCTCGGAGCGCGGGCGTGACCGTCGACGGGGCGAGCGTCGCGCACGACGTCCACGAGCTCGCCGACGTGGTCGTGGTCGGCTCGGGCGCGGGCGGCGCCGTCGTCGCCCGCGAGCTCGCCGCCCGCGGGCGCGACGTCGTGCTCGTCGAGGAGGGAAGCTTCCTCACCGGCAAGGACTTCACCGGCGATCCGCGCTCGATGATCGACCTCCTCTACCGGAACCGCGGGCTCACCGGCGCGCTCGGCCGACCGACGATCCCGATTCCGCTCGGGTGCTGCGTCGGGGGCACCACCACGATCAACTCGGGCACCTGCTACCGCGCCCCGGACTACGTGCTCGACGAGTGGGTCGGGCGCTACGGCGTCCGCGGCGTCGACGAGCCCGCGCTCCGGCCCTACTTCGAGCGGGTCGAAGCGGAGCTCGGGGTCCGCCCGGTCCCCGATGCGATCTACGGCCGGAACAGCCAGCTCTTCGAGCGTGGCGCGGAGCGGCTCGGCTACGCCGGCGCACGCATTCCGCGGAACGAGCGCGGCTGCCTCGGCACGGGCGTCTGTGCCATCGGCTGCCCGCAGGACGCGAAGCAGGCAATGCACATCTCCTACGTCCCGCGTGCGGTGAGCGCGGGCGCACGCCTCTACACGCGCTGTCGCGTGGGGCGCGTGCTCCTCTCGGCCGGGCGCGCGATCGGCGTGATCGGCCGCTTCACCGACGCCACGGCGCGCGACACCGGACGGGAGCTCCGCGTGCTCGCGCGTCACGTCGTCGGCTGGGAAGAGGTGCCGCAGGCGTACAACGTCCATCAGTTCACCCGCGAAGGGATCTTCATCCAGGGGCAGTTCGTCCCTCCGGCGCTCGAGGCGCCGGTGCTGCCGGGCGTGGGCGCGACGCACAAGGAGCGCATGGCGCGCTACGCTCGCCTCGGCTCATTCGGGGCGCTCATCTCGGACGAGTCCGCGGGCCGGGTCCGCGCGGGGCGCGGCCGTTTCCCGCTCGTCACCTATCGGCTGGGCGCCGCCGACGCGCAGAAGCTTGCCCGCGCGATCGGGCTCACGGCGGAAATTTTCTTCGCCGGCGGCGCGCGCGAGGTCTATTCGGGAGTGCATTCGCGCCCCGTGCTCCACTCGATCGACGATGCCCGCGCCCTCCAGACGGCGCGCCTGCCGGCCGCCGACTTCGAGATGATGGCCTTCCACCCGCAGGGGACGGCGCGGATGGGCGAGGACCGGCGCCGCGCGGTGACCGACTCCGCCGGACGCGTCCACGGGACGCCTGGGCTGTGGGTCGGCGACGCGAGCCTCTTCCCGTCGTCCTGCAAGGTGAACCCGCAGATCACCATCATGGCGCTCGCCACGCGTCTCGCCGAGCATCTCGCCGCCGACATGTGAGCGACCCGACGTCGGCGATCCACGAGCGGCGAGCCGGCGCTGTTTGACCATGGTGTGCTCGGCGTGATGAGGTCGCGCCGTGCTCGGTCCGCTCCGCTACCGGAACTATCGTCTCTTCTGGTCCGGCTCGCTGGTCTCGAACGTCGGCTTCTGGATGCAGCAGATCGCCCTCGGCTGGCTCGTCTACGGCATGACGCGCTCGGCCTCGCTTCTCGGTGCGGTCGGCTTCTGCGGGAACATGCCGATCCTCGTCCTCGGGCTCGTCGGCGGCGCGATCGCGGACCGGGCGAGTCGCCGCACGATCATGCTCGGGAGCCAAGTGGTGATCGGCCTCGCGGCGCTCTCCCTCGCACTCTTGACCGCGACCGGCCACCTCGCCGTGTGGCACGTGATCGCGATCGCGATGGTGGCGGGGACGGCGAGCGCACTCTGGGGGCCCGCGATGCAGGCCGTCGTTCCGAGCCTGGTCGGGCCCGAAGAGTTGCTGAACGCTATCTCGCTCAACTCGGTGCAGTTCAACCTGGCGCGGACGCTGGGCCCGGCCGTCGCGGGCACGCTCTACGGGCGGATCGGCCCCGCCGGCTGCTTCGCCGTCAACAGCGCCGGCTTCTTCTTCCTGACGGTCGTCCTCGCGCAGATCAGTCTCCCCGACCGCCCCGTGGTCGCCCCACCGTCCATCGCCCGGGCGCTGCGCGAGGGGCTCGGGTACGCGCGCCGTCACACGGTGATCGGCCCGGCGCTCCTCCTTGCGGCCGTGATGAGCGTCTTCGGCTTCCCCTACATCATTCTCCTCCCGGCCCTCGCCAGGGACACCCTCGGGCTCGATGCCTCGGGGCTCGGCTATCTGATGGCCGCAGTCGGATGCGGTGCCGTCGTGGGCGGTCTCGGCCTCTCCGCCGCGGGCGACCTTCCCCGCAAGGGCCTCCTCGCCGCCGCGAGCGCCGTCCTCTTCGGGGCCGTGCTCGGCACCTTCGTCGTCGTGCGGAGCGTCCGCGGCACGGCGCTCCTCTTCTTCGTGATGGGGATCCTGCAGACGGTCTGCGTCGCGTCGCTCAACACGACGATCCAGCTCGCCGTCGACGACGGGATGCGCGGGCGCATCATGAGCATGATGACCGTCATCCTCTTCGGCTTCGCGACCACCGGGGGCCTCGTCGTGGGGCTTCTCGGAGACCACATCGGCGTTCCCTCCGCGCTCGCCGCGGGCGGCGGCGTCATCATGGTCGCCGCGATCGCGCTCTTCGTGCGTGCGCCCGAGCTCGTCG
>VBLA01000102.1:4345-6824 GCA_005879245.1 Deltaproteobacteria bacterium | reverse complement strand
AAGCGCTCGACGCCCCGCCCGACTATCCGCGGCCGGGCCAGCACGTCCGCTGGCGCTACACCCACGGCCTCTTCCGCATCCTGCACGACCGCCCCCGTGAGGTCGTCCCGGAGCGGATCCTCCGCTCCTCGCTCGCCGTCGGACCGTTCCGCTTCGAGGAGACCTACACGCTCACGCCGCGCCCGGGCGGCTGCAATCTGATCGCGGACCTCGCCGTCCATGTAGCGCTGCCGCTCGTCGGCGGCCTCGTCGACCGCTTCTGCATCGGCCCCCGGACGCAGGCGGCGGTGGCGACGTCGCTCCGCGGTCTCAAGCGACACTGCGAAGCGCGTCCGTGACCGCCTCAGCCACCTCGTCCTCGCGCCCGACGAAGAAATGATCCGCCCCGGCGATCCTCCGGAGGTCGATCCGCCCGGCGTGCGCCGCGAGCACCCGGGTGAGCCGCGCGGCGGCGCAGAACTGATCCCGCTCGCCCGCCACGAAGGTGATCGGCGCCGACACGGCGTCGAGGGAGCTCCAGTCGAGGAAGTCGAGCGGTGGCCCGATCGCGACCACGTGCCGCGGCGCTGACGTCTCGGCCGCCGCGCGGAGTGCCACCCACGCGCCGAAGGAGTAGCCGACGAGGACGAGCGGGTCGCCGGGATGGAACGTCCCGGCGAGTGCGCCGAGTGCTGCCCGCGCATCGTCGATCTCGGCCAGCCCGCCGCCGAAGCCTCCCCCGCTCGCGTCTTGATCGCGGGCGCGGCGAGACGCGCCTCGAGCTCACGCCGGCCGGTGTTGATCGTCAGCGACCGTTCGCGGGCGAGCGGGCTCGTCATCATCGGGCTTCTACGGGCTACCTCGAGGTCAGTGAGCGACCGTGACGGGGAAGAAACTCCGACCTGCCCGCATCTCTTCGGCAAACCACTCCGCGAAGCCGTTCTTGATGACCCACTCCAGCCGGTCGCTTCGCCACTGTACACGGTGGGGATCGAAGGCAGGGCGCCCTTCCTCCTGGAGGCGCTGCAGTGTCTCGATCACTTCGGCGTTGTCCCGGGCGACCGCTGGCCGCTCCTGCACGCGCTCCAGCCAGCGGGTGAGCCCCGTGTGCTTGGCGGGTCCGAGCGGGAAACCCAGGAAGGCCGCAGCCATGAGGTGCGGGCCAAGAGCCATGTCAGCGACGGAGAACTCGCCGCAGAAGAACGGCTCGCCGCCGAGTCGTCGCTCCAAGTCATCGTAGAGCCGCCGTAGGTCCAGCCCCGCGGCGTCGTGCAGGGCCCGATGCTGCTCGCGCCGGCCGTGCTCCACGATGGCAACGGCGTAGGTCGCGGCGTCGAGCTGGCTGTCGGCAAGGTCTTCGAGGAGACGACACTCCGCACGGAGCCGTGGATCGTGCGGGTAGATGGCCGGCTCTGGATGGCGGTCCTCCAGGTACTCGCAGATGATGGTCGAGTCGTAGAGCGAGAAGTCGCCGTCGACGAGGGCCGGCACCTCGGCCCGTGGGTTCACGTGTACGAAGTCGCTCCGGTTGCAGTCGCCGTGGAGCCCCCGCACGCGCTCGAACGGTAGTCCCTTCTCGTAGAGCGCGATCCGTACCTTCCGGGCGTAGGGGCTGAACACATCGTCGTAGAGCGTGAGCATGTGCGCCGTCCTAGCACTCGGGGGCGGCTGAACCCAGTAGGCCCCGCCAGTGGCTGGGACGCTAGGCAGCCGTCCGCTGGAGGGGCAGCACCAAGGCACGCGGAAGGGTCAGCTTGTCGAAGCCGGGAAGGCCCGTCTCGATTGCCGTCGCGGAGTCGTTGCCCAAGTAGGTGCCCAGCAGCCGATCCCAAGTCGAAAAGATGGTTCCGAAGTTGCTGTCCCGGTCGGGGCCGAGCTTCGTATGATGCCGCCGGTGCAACGCGGGCGTGATGCCGACGCGCCCCAGCGTGCGCTCGAAGCGTAGCGGGAGGTCGATGTCACTATGCTCCAGGAGGTTCGCGACGGTGAAGACCACCTCGAACAGCACCACAGCCTCGGCGGAAGCGCCAACCAACGCCACTGCGGTGAGACGAACGGGAAGGGAGAGGAGGAGTTCACCCGGATGGAAGCGGACCCCCGTGGACGCCGTGAAGGTCGGGTCCGAGTGATGGACCTGGTGGAAGCGCCACAGGAAGGGAATGCGATGGTTGGCCCGATGCCAGCCGTAGGAAACGAGGTCCAGAGCGACGAGAGTGGTGGCGATGGCGAACCACCGTGGCACCGCCACGGCATTCAGCACGCCGAATCTTGCTCCCGCCGCCCAGCGTGCGACCGTGCAGGCGCACGCTCCGCACACGAACCCGATGACGATGAGGTTGGCGAACCAGAGGCCCCCGTTCACTTGCCAGCTACCCTGTAGCCGGGCATGGGGCCTCAGTCGTTGCAGCAGCGCGGCGAGGGCCACGGCGGCGATGAATCCGGCGCCTCGGAGCAACTGAAACTGCGCTTCGCTCACCGGCGAAGAGTACAGCGGTGGGTA
>VBLA01000102.1:0-4079 GCA_005879245.1 Deltaproteobacteria bacterium | reverse complement strand
CGGGCGCGACCCTCAAGTACGTCCGCGAGCGGCTGGCGAAGAACCAGGTGCCAGCGGCGCTCGCCGCCGCGCTCGGCCGGAGTCGCGTGCCTGATCCACGCGCCGAGCTGGAGGGGATCGTGCGCGAACTCTACGACGCGGTAGCCCGCAACCGGCGCGGGATCAAGCTCCTTGATCGCTCCGCACGCGATCACCCGGAACTGGCCGCCCTGTGGTTCGAGGGCGCACGAGGCGGACTGATGGCGCTGCTCGGCCAGTACCTCGAAGCCCGGAGCCGGCGGAAGCTGCTGCGGCCGCTCCCGCACCCTGCCGTCGCCGCACGACTCCTCATCGAAACGGTCGTGTTTTGGGCGGTCCACCGTCATTGGGACCCACACCCCCAGCCGGTGGACGACTGCGTCGCCAAGGAAACCGTGGTGCGCTTCATCGTGAGCGCGCTTGCAAAGGAGTGAGGCGATGCAGGCCACCCGAAGACCCGACATCGATTGGCTGCGCGTGTTGGCCGTCTACCTCTATCTCGTCGCGGGGTTTCTCCTCGCCTGCCATCCGATGCTGGAGCGCCTCGTGCAGCGCGAATGGAAGCGCAGTCTCGCCGTTGGCCTCGGCGCGACGGCCGTCCTTCTGCTCGCGCTTCTCGGCATCGCCGTCTCGCCTGCCGTCCTCCTGATCGGGTCTGCCGTGGCGGGCTGGTGTTTCGTGGTGGCGCTCGTCGGGCTCGCGCATCAGTTCCTCACCACGTCCGGCCCCGCCCTGCGCTACCTGAGCGAGTCCGCGTTCCCCGTCTACGTCCTGCACCAGGCCGCTATCGTTCTCCCCGGGTACTTCCTGATCCGCCTGCCCCTGGGGATCGGGACGAAGTTCGTGCTCCTGCTGATTCTCTCCGTGAGCCTGACCCTCGCGGTCTACCGGTGGCTCGTGCAGCCCTTCACCCTCCCTCGCTTCCTCTTGGGCATGAAGCCGAACGCATGTCCGCTGCGCCGGCGCGGCGCACTCTCGGCGTCCGCTGCAGCGGTCCTACTGGCGGCTGTTGGCCTTGCGCTCCCCGCTCGGAGCGCTGCGGCGACGCCGGTCGGCCTCTGGTACGCGGAGGGCGGCGCCGCGCAGGTTGCCATCGAGGCGTGCGGCAACGAGTTGTGCGGGCGTGTCGTCTGGCTCCGCTCCCCCTTTGACGAAGAGGGCTGCGACCTCCGCGACCGCCACAACCCCGATCCGACCCTGCGCAGCCGGCGAGTCATGGGCCTGGAGGTTCTTCAGGGGCTGAAACCCCTACCCAACGGTAGCTGGGTGAGCGGGAGCATCTACGACCCAACCACAGGGAATACCTACGCCTGCCATCTGACGCTCGACGGCGACGACCGGCTCCGGCTGCGCGGCTACCTCGGCATCCCGCTCCTCGGACGGACAACGACGTGGACGCGCGTCGGCGCCGGGAACCGGATGTGTCGCGAGGACGATCGATGAAGCTGCGATACCTTCTTCCGCTCGCGGGCTTCGTGGTGCCGACCGTGGGGATCGGCTATGGCATCGTCATCCCACGAAGCTGCATCGCAGGCGTGAACGACCTCACCATCGGGTTCGCGGCGAGCATCGTGGGAGCATGCGCGACCTACATTTTCGGTCTGCGCGCTGCGCTGCGTGATCAGCAGCGGTAGGCCCTGAATGCGCTTCCTCGCTTGCCGGCGCGTCCTCCCAGATCGCGTGGGGCGAGCGGCACCTTGTCAAGTTGCTCCCTATCGCGGGTCGCCATACAGCCGCCCGAGCACCCGCGGCGGCACGCCGAGACGGTAGAGCAGCGGGAAGAGCCGCATCAAGACCGCCGAGCGGATCGGCCGGGAAAGAAACCTGCGTCCTGACACCCGCACCGCCGCCGGCGCCGTCGCGATCCGGCCGACGCGCCGGAGGCGGCGCGACAGCTCGAAATCCTCCATCAGCGGCTGGTCGGGAAAGCCGCCGACCCGATCGAACGCGTCCCGCCGGACGAAGAGCGCCTGGTCGCCGTACGGAAGGCGGGTGTACCGGGAGCGAAGATCGGCCAGGTGGAGAAGCGGTGCAGCCCACGAGCGACCGGCGTCTGCCACCGTCCAGGTACGAAAGGCACCCGCCACGACCGCCGGGTCGGCGAGCATGCGCCCCACCCACGTCGCGGCGTCCGGCGGGAGCGCGACGTCGGCGTGGAGGAAGAGGAACACGTTTCCCGACGCGACGCGCGCTCCCGCGTTCATCTGCGAGCCGCGTCCGCGCGCCGCGGAGACGAGCCGCACGCCCGAGAAGCCCCGGGTGATCTCCGAGGTGCGATCGCCACTCCCCCCGTCGACCACGACCACCTCGGCGACGCCGGCCATCCGTCCGAGCTCCTCGAGGCGCTGCCCGATCCGCTGCTCCTCGTTCAGCACGGGGATGATGACGGAGATACGATGGGGCGGCGGGACATCCACCGGCACGGCTCAGCGCCGCCAGCGGAAGTAGCGCTCGAAGAGGCGGCGCACCCGCGGCGTGAGACGGGTCCGCCGCTGCGCATCCGCGGTGCGACGGAGCGCGTCCGCGACCGTCGGGTAGGGGTGGATGGTGCGGCCGAGCGCGTCGATGCCGAGGCCCGCGGTCATGGCGAGGACGACCTCGCCGATCGTCTCGCCGGCGTGGCGGGCGACCAGCGTGGCGCCAAGGATGCGTCCGCGGCGGCGCTCGAGATGGAGGCGCGCGAACCCCTCCGTCCCACCCTCGAGCACGGCGCGGTCGACCTCCTCGAGGGGCACCGTGAAGGTGGCGACGTCGTGGCCCCGCTCGCGGGCCTCCGTCTCCGTCGAGCCATGGCGTCGGCCGCGTGGGTGAACTTGTAGCCGGAGCAGACGTCCCCCGCGGCGTAGATGCGGGGGTTCGTGGTGCGGAGGCGATCGTCGACGACCAGCCCCGTCCGCTCGTGGCGCACACCCGCGGCCTCGAGGCCGAATCCCTCGACGTCGGGAACCCGGCCGACGGCGAGGAGGATGACGTCGCCACCCGCCCGCTCCTCGCCCCGCCCGCGGTCGAACACGATCACCTTCCCTTCCGGCCCGGCCTCGACGCGCACGAGACGTGCCCCCAGATTGAGCGCGATCTGCTCGCGCTCGAAGCGCGCCGTGAGGATCGCCGCGGCGTCGGGGTCTTCCCGGGGGAGGAGGCGCGGGTCGAGGCTCACGATCGCCACCTCGCTCCCGAGCCGCCGGAAGGCCTGCGCCAGCTCGCAGCCGATCGGGCCGGCACCGACGACGAGCAGGCGGCGCGGCAGGTCGGTCAAGGAGAAGATCGTCTCGTTGGTGAGGAAGCCCGCCTCGGCGAGACCCGCGACGGGGAGCGTGGCGGCCCGCGAGCCGGTGGCGACCACGGCGCGGCTGAACCGGAGCTGCTGGCCACCCACGTCGACCGTGTCGGGCCCGACGAAGCGCGCATCACCGAAGTAGACGTCGACACCGAGGCTGCGGAAGCGGGAGGCCGAGTCGGTCGGGGAGAGCGCGGCGCGGAGGCGGCGCATGCGCGCCATCACGGCCCCGAAGTCGACCCGCGGCGGCCCGTCGACCGCCACGCCATAGCCCGGCGCCTCGCGCACGAGCGCGGCGACGTGCGCGACGCGGAGAATCGCCTTCGAGGGCACGCAGCCGAAGTTGAGGCAGTCACCGCCCATCAGGCGGCGCTCGACGAGCGCGACGCGCGCCCCGAGACCGGCGGCCCCCGCTGCCGCGACCAGGCCGGCCGTACCCGCGCCGACGACGACCAGATTGTAGCGGCCCGCGGGCGTCGGGTTCGTCCACGTCGGCGGGCGGACGTTCTCGACCAGCGCGCGGTTGTAGCTGTCGTCCGGGAGTACGGTCGGCGCCCCCTTCGGCTCGGACGCGGTCACCGGCGACCCCTCAGGCCATGCGCGCCGCAGCGCGCTTCGAGTTGCGGAGGCCGGCCCCGACGGAGTAGCTCGCGGCCATCACGCGGCGGGGTATCCGTAGACCCGGATCTCGATGATCTCCAGGCACTGGTCGCAGGGCACGTCCTTGATCACCGGATACGACGCGAAGTGGGCACGGATCCGCTCCATCCAGCGCTCGCGGGTC
>VBLA01000101.1 GCA_005879245.1 Deltaproteobacteria bacterium | reverse complement strand
TCATGGCGGCGCGCTACCGCCGCGTGCGCATCGGGACGGGGGTCACCGAGCCCTTCCGGCGCCATCCCGCGACGCTCGCGCAGGCCTTCGTCACGCTCGACCACCTGACGCGCGGCCGGGCGATCCTCGGCATCGGCAACGGCGAGCGGGAGAACACGGAGATGTACGGCATCCCGTTCAAGCAGCGCGTCGGCCGCCTCGAGGAAGCCCTGGCCATCATCCGGCGCCTCTGGGACAGCCGCGGCGAGCCGGTCGATTTCGACGGCACCATCTGGCGGCTCCGCCGGGCGCTCTTCGCGACGCCGCTCTACAACGGCAAGGCCCCGGCGCTCTGGATCGGCGCGCATGCGCCGCGCATGCTCGGCTTGACCGGCCGCTATGCCGACGGCTGGTTCCCCACCATCAAGATGAGCCCGTCCGAGTACCGCGAGAAGCTGACACGCATCCACGCGGCCGCCGCCGAGGCGGGGCGGCCGGTGACACACTTCGAGCCGGCGCTCCAGATCCAGACCGCGCTCGGCCGGGACCGCCGGAGCGTCCTCGCCGCGCTGCTGAAGGTCCCCGTGCTGGGCGCGATGGCGATGCTGCTCCCGGCCGCGCTCTGGAACCGCCACGGCCTGCGCCATCCGCTCGGGGAACGCTTCGAGGGCTTCCCCGATTTCGTACCCGAGGAGGTGACGCCCGCCCAGATCGAGGCGGCGCATCGCCAGGTGACCCCCGAGCTCCTCGGCGACGCCATCTTCGCGGGTAGTGTGGAAGAGGTGATCGCCGAGGTGCGCCCGCTCGTGGACGCCGGGGTCCGTCACATCGTCATCTGGAACATCGGCGCGCTGGCGACGGGTGGAGCGCCAATGGACATCGTGCGCCTGGCGCGTCTCATCCGAGGACTCCGCAAGATCGGACTGCCGGCGCGCTAGTGGCGGGGGAGGCTTCATGGATCGTAATGCCGCTCTCGTGACCGGTGGGAACTCGGGCATCGGTTTCGAGTGTGCGCGCCAGCTCGCGCGCGAGGGCTGGCACGTGCTGATCGCGAGCCGGAATCGTGAGATGTCGGCAGACGCCGTGCGGCGAATCGCCCACGAGAGCGGCGACGACGCGGCCTCCGAGATGGGTCTCGATCTCGGTTCCGTCGCCTCGGTGCGCCGGTTCGCCGGGGAGATCGCGGGCAAGAACGTGCCGCTCCGCGCCCTCGTCTGCAATGCCGGGCTCCAGGTGATGAAGGGACCGCGTCACTCGCCCGATGGGTTCGAGCTCACGTTCGCCGTGAATCATCTGGGCCACTTCCTCCTCACCAACCTGCTCCTGGCGCGCCTGCTCGCCAATGCGCCAGCGCGCATCGTGATCGTCGCCTCCGGCGTGCACGACCCGAAGCTGAGGACGGCGATGCCGAAGCCCAGCATCACGGACCTCGAGACGCTCGCCAAGACCGGCGGCCCGCGGAAGGACGCGTTCGACGGTCGGCTCGCGTACGTGAACAGCAAGCTCTGCAACCTCTGGTTCGCCTACGAGCTCGGGCGCCGGATCGAGGCGGCGGGCGTGTCGACTGACGGGCGGCGGCTCGCCGTGAACGCCTTCGATCCCGGCCTGGTGCCCGGCTCCGGCCTGGCGCGGGACTACCCGCCCGTCCTCCGCTTCGTCTGGTTTCGGATCCTCCCCGGACTCGCACGGCTCCTCACGCCCGTCGTGGCCGGCATCAATCCGGCATCGAAGGCCGGGCCCGCGCTTGCGCGGCTGGTGCTCGATCCCACGCTCGCGCGTGTCTCGGGGAAGTACTTCCCGTCGCACACCCGGTGGCGGGAAGCACCCTCGTCCGACGCCTCCTACGACGTCGCGCGCGCACGGGCGCTCTGGGAGGAGAGCGTCCGGATGACTCATCTCCTGCCGGGGGAGTCCCCCCTCGTCGCGAGGTGAGAAAGGTCACGTCCAGTCAATTTATGCGACTGGACATAATTGCTGTCCAGTGCTACGGATCTCGGCCATGAAGAGGGTCGGCGCCGCGCAATTCAAGGAGCAGTGCCTCAGCCTGCTCGACCGCTTGGGGCCCGACGGCATCATCATCACGAAGCATGGGAAGCCGGTCGCCAAGCTCATCCCGATCGCGACGGAGTCGAGGGCCCTGGTCGGCAGCTTGAGGGGAAAGATCAAGATCAAGGGGAAGATCCTCTCGACGGGACTGCGCTGGGATGCTCAACCTTGACACGCACATCCTTCTCTATGCGCTCGTGGGCGAGCTGACACCCAGGGAGCGGCGGCTCCTGTCCGGCGATTCCTGGAGCATCTCGGCAATCTCCCTCTGGGAGATCACGAAGCTCGCGCAGCTCGGTCGCGTCGAGATCGACCTCGACGACGGCGAGCTGACCCGCGTGCTCTCTCGCATCCAGACGTGGCCGATCACGCTCGACATCTGTCGCGCGATCCCCACGCTCGATTTTCGCAGTGACCCAGCCGACGAGCTGATCGCCGCGACGAGCATCGTGCATCGTCTGCCCCTGGTGACGCGGGACCGCAAGATTGCCCGCTCGCGGTGCGTCCCCCTCGCGCGATAGGGTGACGCCCGCCCCTATCATCGCCAGGCCGTTGCACCGCTGACCCGATCGTCGGTACAGAGTCGGGCGAAGTCTACCCCGCCATGACCCTTCCCCCCGACCTCGTCGCGCTCCCCAAGGCCGAGGTGCATGTGCACCTCGAGGGCACCGTGCGTCCCGCGACGCTGGAGGAGCTGTGCGCGCGGGTGGGGATCGACCCTCCGCCCGCCTTCCATGACCTCGCGAGCTTCGTCGAGAGCTTCTCCTGTGCGTGGGCGGCGATGATCACACCGGGCGACTACGCGCGCCTCGTGCGGGAGTACTGCGAGGACGCCGCCCGCGCCGGGGTCCGCTATGCCGAGCTCGAGCTCACGACGACCGGCCGGCCCTACGACTGCCTCGCCGAGGCGGTGGAGGCAGCCGCCCGGCAGCCCGACATCGTCATCCGGTTCATCGCCGGCACGGTGCGGAACCTCCCCCTCGAGCTCGCGTGGATGATGCTCGACGCGACGCGCGGCGTTCCCGAGGTGGTGGGGATCGGGCTCGGCGGGCCGGAGGAAGGCTTCCCGCCGGAGCCCTTCCGGAACCTGTTCGCCGAGGCGCATCGACGCGGGCTCCACGCCGCGCCCCACGCCGGCGAGGATGCCGGGTCCGCGTCGGTCCGCAGGGCGCTCGACGCGCTCGCCGCCGACCGGATCCAGCACGGCATCCGCGCCATCGAGGACCCTGCCCTCGTCGCCGAGCTCGTCCGCCGGCGCATCCCGCTCGCCGTCTGTCCGACGTCGAATCTCCGTCTCGGCTGCGTGGCCTCGCTCGACCACCACCCGCTCCGCGCGCTATGGGACGCGGGTGCGCTTGTCTCCGTCAACACCGACGATCCGGGGTTCTTCGGGTGTGACCTCGCCGGCGAGTACGCGATCGCCGGCCGTCTCCTCGGGCTCGACCGCGGAGGCTACGCGCGCCTCGCGCGCAACTCGGTCGAGAGCTCCTTCGCGCCCGAGACGGTCAAGGTCGACCTCCGGAGTGCGATCGCGGAGTGGGCCCGCAAGGGGTGACACACCCGCCGCCGACCCGCAGCCGCTACGAGGTCGTCATCGTCGGAGGTGGCATCGCGGGGGCCGCGCTCGCCTACTTCCTCGCCGAGCGTGGGCTCGCCGACGTGCTGCTTCTCGAGCGCGAGTCCCAGCCGGGCTACCACGCGACGGGACGGAGCGCCGCGACACTGAACGAGCTCGACGCCGTCAGCACGCTCCAGCGTCTGAAGGTCCTGAGCGCGCCCTTCCTGCGCGAGCCGCCCGCCGGGTTTGCCGACAATCCGCTCCTCGACCCGTCGGGCGTCATGACCCTTTTTCGCGAGCCGCTCTGGAGCACGCTCCGTGCGGAGGCACCGAGCTTCGCAGCGAGCGGGCTCCGTCTCGAGCTCCTCGCGCCCGCCGAGGCGGTCGCGCGCGTCCCGCTTCTCTCCGTGCGGGAATTCGACGGCGCGCTCCTCGTGCCCGACGACGGCCACATCGACGTCCACGAGCTCCTCACCAGCTACCTCCGCCACGCCGCGCGCCGGGGGGTCGAGCGGTGCTTTGATACCGAGGTTCGGACCATCCGCGTCGAGGGCGGGCGCTGCGCGGGCATCGTCACGGATGCAGGCGAGATGCACGCACGCTGGGTCGTCGACGCCGCCGGCGCCTGGGCCGGCCGGGTCGCGGCGCTGGCGGGCGCCCTTCCCATCGCGCTGGCGCCCTGCCGCCGGACGATCGTGACCTTCGCCGCGCCCGCGGGCGTCGATATCCGGGACTGGCCAATGGTCGCCAGCGAGGCGCACCGGGTCTACTTCGCACCCGAGTCGGGCGGGCTGCTCTTGAGCCCGATGGACGAGACGCCGATGGAGCCCTGCGACGCCCGACCGGATGACGTCGCGCTGGCCGCGGGTCTGGAGCGACTCAGGGCGCTCGCCCCCCGCCTCGTCCCGCAGACGCTGCGGCGAAAATGGGCGGGACTCAGGACCTTCGCGCCGGACCGGGTGCCCGTCGTGGGCGAGGATCCACAGCGACCGGGGTTCTTCTGGCTCGCGGGTCAGGGTGGCTGCGGGATCGAGACGAGCCCGATCCTGGGAGCGATCGCGGCCGATCTGATCGTCGAGGGGAGGACGGAGCGGTTCGACGCGAAGGCATTGTCGCCGGCGCGGTTCGCGTGAGTGTCGCTGCCGCCTCGGGTCGCTGACGGTCATGTTCTTGCGGTAACTACCCGCCGCCCCCTCTACGGT
>VBLA01000100.1 GCA_005879245.1 Deltaproteobacteria bacterium | reverse complement strand
TCTTCCAGGGCACGCACTTCGTGCGCTACCCCGCGTCCGGACCGGCCGTCACGGGTGACAGCGCGGCGCTGGCCGACGGCACGCTCGTCGACGGCGAGGTGGCTGCGTTCATGGGTGAGGGCGCTCCCGCGCCTGCCGAGGTGCGGATCGTCACGATCGCCGCGGACCGGCTGCGCGTCGCGCTGCCGCGAACCTTCGCGGCCGGCTCCACGACGGGCGTGCTCTTTGCGACGCTCCCCGAGGGCGACGCGCTCTCCAACGCCGTCACCTTCATCCTCCCCTGAAGATGCGCGCGCGCCGAGCCACCGGAAGACGAAGCTGGACCGCGGCGCTCGCCGCGGCGCTCCTCGGCGTGGCGTTCAGTACGCCCGTTGCAGGCACGTCGTTCCCGATCTTCGCCGGTGACCCGATCGACCCGGGGACGGGTCGTCCCTACACGATCCTTCCCGGCCTGCCGCTCCTCCTCCCGCAGCCGACCGGCCAGTTCAGTCCACCCATCGTCGACGCCTCGAAGCACGGCGACATCGATCTGGTCGTCCGGGCTGGACACGTGATGGGGGGCCCGAGCATCCCGCCCCCGGTCGCGACCCCGCCGACGGCGGTGGCGGGGGGAGTGCAGCTGGTAGCGGGCAGCGAGATCCCGTTCACCGTCATCGCGTCGGACGGCGACCCGGCAACGCCGTACGGCCATCCGCTGCCGGGGCCCGAGATGGACGGCATCCCGGTGCTGGTCGGCGCCTTCGCCGACCTCGACGGCGACGGGGTGATCGGACCGACCAACGCCGATCCGACAGGGGACGTGGACAACGCGCGCGAGCTCCAGGAATCCAACTTTCTCGTGGGGCGACAGATCGCCATTTTCCAGAACGGGGTGGCGAGCGGCACGATCGCGGTCGCCAAGGGCGCCCCCGCCTCCGCCGGCGGCCTGCGCGTCATCCTGACGGCCGCCGCGTATGTCGGGCCGTTCGACCCGACCTATTTCCTCGGCCTCGTCCCCGATGGGCCCGCTTTGACGACCGCGCTTCCCGTCTTCCCCGGGCTCGATCCCTACCGCATCATCGAAGGCCGGGCCCGCGGCGGGGCAATCCTGCCGACCGTCCGCTTGGGTGTGGATCTCGAGCCGGCCTTCGATCCGCCGGTGAACGACCCTGTGCTCGGGACGCCCTTCGCGCTCCCGACCGACGGCTCGAGCCCGACGATCGACCGGGCGACCGTCTATAGCGGCGCGCTGTCGCGGTTCCGCTTCGTCCGCCCCTCCTCGGCGGCCGATTTTCCGGTGGGCACCGCGGTGCCGCTCTACCGGGGCGCGGGCGGCGTGCTCTTCGAACCGCTCACGATGGTCGACGTGCCCGACGACGGCCCGGGCGGTACCCGCCTCGTCCGGCTGGTACCGATGGACCTCCTGGACAACGTGACCGATCCCCCGCCGGGGGCCATGGTCACCCTCGTCGCCCGGCCGGGGCTGGTGATCGCGTCGCCGGACTTGGATGGCGACCCGTCCCGCGAGACGATCGCGGTCACCCAGGCGGCCGGCGTCGACGTGGCGCTCGACGACGCGGGCGGGACAGGGGACTCGGGTGTGGGCTCGACGCTCAGCGTGCTGATGAACGGGGGCATCGCCGACACCCTCGCGATCCACTTCGTGCCGGGGACTTCATCCTCGTCGCAGCCGGCGATCCGCCTGGCGGAGATCGTTGGGCGGCCGACGACCTTTGTGCTGCGCTGCCCGACGCCCAGAAAGGTCGTCGCCGTCGTCGCGGACCCCGGGGGGGATGTGACCCGCGTCTCCGTCGCCGTCTCCCTCGACGGTGCGCCGCTGAACACGTTCGAGCTCCAACCGGGCGTCGCGCCGCCCGGCATGGTCCTCCCGCCGGGGCAGGTGTTCACCGGCGTCGTCACGGCGGCGCCGCGGACCGAGGGGCTCCTCGCCTTCTCCCTCGTCGCGGAGGATGCCGCCGGCTATCGTTCCGACCCGGTCGTGCGCTCGCTTCCCGCGGTCCTGGGCACCCCGCCGGTCGTCCCGAGCCTCTCCCTCACGCCGACGACGGTCGGCGCCGGCGCCCCGGAGCCGCTCACCGTCGCGGCCCCGGTGATCGACGACTGCGGCGCGACGCGCGTCATGGCCGAGGTCGATCGGGGACGGGGGTTCCATCGCCTGATGCGTCTCTGGGACAACGGAAGCCGGGGCGATGCCGTGGCGGGCGACGGTGTCTTCGGGGCGCAAGCGCCGGTTCGTCTCCGGGCGCCCGGGACGTACCGCCTCCGGGTCGTGGCGCGGAACGCGCTCGGCCGCACGGGCGCGAGCGAGCCCGTGACCCTTCAGGCCATCGCCCGCTGAGCGGTCGGTAGCTCAACGACGAACCGAGCGCCGTGTGGCTCCCCGGCCTCGATCACCACGGTTCCCCCATGGCGCTCGACGATCTTCCGTACGACCGCGAGCCCGAGGCCCGTCCCCTTCCGCTTCGTGGTCGTGAAGAGCTGAAAGACGCGCTCCCGCATCTCGGGCGGCAGTCCCGGGCCCGTATCGGCAACGTGGAGGCGCACGCGACGGATGCCGTCGCCGGCAGGCGCCGCGCTGATCGTCACGCGCCCGCCGTCCTCCATCGCGTCGAGCGCGTTCCCGACGAGCTCCTGCAGCGCGTGGCTCAGGTGGGTCGGATCGGCCTGGATGAGGGGCAGATCCGGGGGCAGGTCCACGGCGATCGTGGAGCCCTCCGCGGTGAGCCGCGGCGTGAGCGTCTCGACGATGCCCGCGACCAGCATGCCGAGATCTGTCGGCTCGAGCCGCGGCTCGAAGGGCCGTGCGAAGTCGAGGACGCCCCGCACCTGGGCTTCGAGCTTGTCGACCTCGGCGAGCACGTCCTCCATGTACTCGCGGACGGGATCGCCGGGGGCCGTGTGCTCGAGGCCGAGCTGGGTCGCGAGCCGCATGCCGGCGAGGGGATTCCGGATGCCGTGTGCGACCGCCGCCGAGAGCTCGCCGATGGCGGCCAGGCGCTCGGAGCGCGACAGGAGCTCCTGGGCCTGCTGGAGCTCGGCCAGCGCGGCCGCGTTGGCGAGCGCGACGGCCGTCTCGTTGGCGAGCGTGCGGAGCACGTCGACGTCGTCGGCCGACAGGGGGCCGCCGGAGCGTTTTCGCCCGACCGCGAGCAGCCCGGCGGGACGGCCCTCGCGGAGGAGCGGGACGAGCAGCGTGGCATCGAGCTGCGTGAAAAGCGCACGCAGCGCTTCCCGTTCGGTCCGGAGCCGCGGCGATTCCTCGGCCGCGTCGCGGGAGAGGATGCCGGCGTGCGCCTCGAAGGCCGCGATGCCCGGAGCGTTCGCGGGGATCGCGTCGAGGCCGTTCCCGGTGCCGGGACCCCGCCGCACGAGGGTGTCCCCCTCGCGCTCCCAGACGGTTCCGGTGTCGATGAAGAGCACCTCGCGCAGGGTGGCGAGGAGGTGGCCGGCGATCGCGTCGCGCTCGAGCAACCTCGTCATGCGCTCGCTCGCGCGGGCGACGGTCGCCTTGTAGTCGACCCGTCCCCGGTAGAAGAGGCGGTCGACGGCCCGCTGTACGCGATCGCGCAGCGGGACGATCGTGGCGAGCACCACGAGCACGAAGGCGATCGGGAAGAACGAGCTCCGCGCCAGCTGGAGGTCCGATATCGCATGGTCGACGAGCACGACCGCCCCCCCGTAGCCGAACGACATCAGCGCCGTCATGACGGCGTAGACGAGCGAGACCTTCACGAAGCGGTCGGCCTCGAAGAGATCGTGCCGGGCGACGGCGTAGCCGATGGTGAGCGGGAAGACGAAGCCGGTGAGCGTCAGGAGGCTGAACGAGACGGCGTAGCCGAGGAGGATGAAGGCGAGCAGCGCCAGCACGGGGATGGCAAAGGCCGTGATCGCGCCTGCCAGGACGACGCGCGCCCGACGGCGGGCGAGGGGGCTCTCGCCGCGGAACGTGCCGACCGCGAGCCAACCCATGGCGAGGAGCGAGACGCCGGCGAGCGTAAGGTAGAGGGCGTTGTCCAGCACCAGGAGCCCGGCGTACCAGCGGTGGAACATCCAGACTTCCGCCAGGCCGGCAACGAGCCCCGCCGCGTAGACCATGACCAGCGGCCGACTGCTCTGCTTGACCGGCGCGCGCGGCTCGGGAAAGGTCAAGCCGAGGTGGAGGATGGCAGCGGGGGAGAGCGCGCCCAAGACGAGCGGCAGCCCGTGGAGGCGGCCGGCGGTGAACAGGTCGACGTCGAGGACGAGGTAGAGTCCCCAGACGACGCCGAAGGCGAGCAGCGCGCGGCTCTGCCGCGAGTCGGGCTTCAGGTAAAAGACCGCGAGGCCGACCGCCAGGAAGGCGAGCCCGTTCAGCACGTAGACGCCGAGGGTGGCGCCGTAGTCCCACGCCGTGAAGGTCATGGCGGCGACGCGACGTTCCTCGCGCCCGCGCGGCCCCTCGAAGACGTAGCTGTGCACCGTGCCCGGCGGCGCCGACCTCACGATGTCGTAGAGCGCGCCGCGCGAGGCGACCGCCTGGCCGTCGACGCGCACCACGTGCGCCCGGAACGGCACCTGCGCTCTGAGGCCGGTCCACTCCGCGCGGCCGAGGGCGACCACCACGAGGTTGTCCCACACGACGAAGCCCGGGAACGGGCGGCCTACGTGGGCCAGCGAGCCGACGACGGCGGTCG
>VBLA01000099.1 GCA_005879245.1 Deltaproteobacteria bacterium | reverse complement strand
CACGCGGTAGTTGAAGGCGAAGGTTCGTTCGTTGAAGGGCTGCCACGGATCGTAGTCCGGGGTCTCGTCGACTACCTCCTCCGCCGGGGCGGCTTCGACGTCGGTGGGGGCACCTGGCGCCGCGTCCCCCGCCGCCACGGGCAACGCGTATAGGAGGCCGGCGAACGTCACACCCAGGGCGCGCGTGCCTCGACTCCTCATTCGGAACCACCTCCTCTCTCAGCACCGCCTTCGGCGGCACGCGGTCCGCCCTCAGAGCATGCCGCGCCGGGAGCTTCAAGGGCCGCGGATTCGAAGCCGGGCGCGCAACACCACCGTCGAGCAGTTCGCCGCGAGCACGCGCGGACGCCTCTTCGCCTTCGACAACAAGAAGGGCGTGAAGAACCAGGAGATCTGGTTCCTCGACCGCAATCACTGAGCTGCCCGGCGTGACGCCCTGCCAGAGGCGCGGCGGCTGTAGCGTTCAGCCCGTGTACATCGCGTCGATGTCGCGCGCGTACTTCTCGGCGATCGGGCGGCGCTTGAGCTTCATGGTCGGCGTCAGCTCGTCGCCGCCGGGCGGCCAGTCGCCCGCGACGATGTGGAACTTCTTCACCTGCTCGACGCGCGAGAGAAGGGCGTTCGCCCGCTCGACGCCCTCCTGGACGGCGGTACGCATGGCGGGCTCGGCCGCCAGCTCGGCGAGCGATGCGTGGGTGAGTCCCTGCTGCGCCGCCCAGACCGGCGCGAAGTCGGCGTCGAGGACCACGAGGGCCGTATTGTACGCCCGGCGGTCGCCGATGACGCAGACCTGGCCGATGAGCGGGCTCGCGCCCTTGAGCGTGCCCTCGATGTTGGCCGGCGACATGTTTTTGCCGGCCGAGTTGATGATCAGCTCCTTCTTGCGGTCGACGATCCGGAGGTAGCCGTCAGCGTCGATCTCGCCGACGTCGCCGGTGGCGAGCCACCCCGCGGCGTCCAGCACCTCGGCCGTCTTCTCGGGGAGGTTGCGGTAACCCGCCATGACGACATCGCCCCGGATGAAGACCTCGCCGTCGGGTCCGAGCTTGATCTCGACCCCGGGAACCGGCGGACCGACGGTGCCGATCTTCATTCGCCCGGGCGGGTTCACCGTGCCCGAGCCGGTCGTCTCCGACATGCCCCACAGCTCGCCCAGGGGCAGGCCGATCGCGTGGAAGAACTCGAGCACCTCGGGCGGCGTGGGAGCGGCCCCCACGTTCACGGCCACGGCCTCGTCGAGGCCGAGCATGCCCCGCACCATCGCGAAGAACGACGCGTCGGCACGGGCCACGTGGTCCGCCAGGTCCGCGGGCACGGGCCGCCCCGCCTGTTCCAGGCGGACCTTCTCCCGCGCCGCGGCGATCGCCTGCGAGGCCATCGTCCGTTGCTCCGCGGGCAGGCTCGCGAGCCGCGCCTCGAGTCCGGCCTTCATCTTCTCCCAGATCCGGGGCACGGCGAAGAACCAGTTGGGCTTCACCTGCGGGAGGTAGGAGACGATGTCGCGGGGGTTCGGGCAGCTCGTGATCGTGAAACCGTAGACGATCGGCAGGTAGTGGTGCGCCGCCCGCTCCGCGATGTGCGCCGCGGGCAGCCACGAGATCACGCGCGTGCCCTCCTCGAACCGGACGAGGGCCTCGGTCGCACGAGCGCAGGCCATGATGTTCCGGTGCATGAGCTGGACGCCCTTCGGTGGCCCGGTGGTCCCCGAGGTGTAGATGAGCGTCAGGAGGTCGTCCGGGGTGACGGCGCGCCACGCGGCCTCGACGTCGAACCGCGGGTCCGAGCCCTCGACGTCGGCGAGGGGTAACGTCCCCGTCGGGGCATCGCCCCCGACGACGATCACGTGCTCGAGGGCGGGGAGGCTCCGGCGAGCGGCGAACATGGCGGGAAGAAACGCGGGCTCGACGATGGCGATCCGGGCGCCGGCGTCACCCACCACGTAGGCGATCTGGTCGGGCGGGAGTGTCTGGTAGACCGAGAAAGGCGTGGCGCCGAGCATCGTCGCGGCGAGGTCGACGACGTGGAACTCCGGGCGGTTCGACAGCATGATGGCGCACGTGTCGCCGCGCGCGAGGCCCAGGCGGGCGAGCCCACCGGCGACGGCATCCACCCGCGCCGCGAGTCCCGCCCAGGTGAGCGAGACCGTGTCGTCGATCGTCCGGACCGCCACCCGATCCGGGGAGCGCGCCACCGTATCGCGGAAGGCCTGTGTCAGCGTCGTGGCCCTGACGTCCACGACGCCTCGCTACCCCAGCCGCCCGGGGCGCGGCAAGATGGGGCTCAGGAGTGGCTCAGGAGAGTGCTATGCGGCCGGCGACGTCTCAGCCCTGGGCGCTGACCGGGACCGTCGACGTGCAGGAGCCGTACTGCTCCAGGAATGCCCGATGGACGGCACGCCCCGTGTGTTGATGCAGACGGCAGAATTTCCATTCCGGCCCGTAGAAGAAGAGCCGGAACTGGCAGCCGCACCGGAAGTTCGCGGCTGTTCCGATGGCGCCCCGCACGAGGGCCGCGCCCGCCCACTGAATTCCCAGCATGGGGGGACGGGAGTCCAAGAATCGCACCAGCGGTCTAGCCTCGACATTTCGGCCTCCGCTGAGCCGAGAGTGCGCCAGCCGTGACCAAGCGTGGCTCACGATGGCCCATGTGACCCGGTCCGGCCTAGACGGCCGCGGTTGGCGGCTTCAGGGCGAGCACGCAGTAGTTCATGCCGGTCAGCCGCAGGAGCGGTACCCCGCGATCGGCGAGCTCCTGCAGGCGCTGATGGAGCCAGACGTTGCGAGCCTCCCGGAAGAGCCTGAGACCGAGGAATGAGAACGGACCGAAGCCGACCGTCCGACTCTTCTGCTTCTCGAGTCCCGCCGCGCGGACCAAGCGATCGAGCTCCGCCGGGTAGTGGACATCGGGCAGGTTACCGAGGGGGCGCTGGCCGACGCGCTGCAAAAGCGCTTTCAGCACGCGCTTGACCGGGTAGACCAGCACCGGGTTGTAGCGCGGATCGAGGATGAAGTTCAGTCGTGCCCGGTTGTCGACCGTCAGGATGAGTGCGCCCCCCGGGCGAAGGACGCGCGCGATTCCCCGCAGCGCGAGCCCGGGCGAGTGCAGCCAGGGGACGACTCCGAGCGCGACGACCGCCGCGTACGATGCGTCGGGGGCGGAGAGCGCGTGGACGTCCTCGACCCGCGCCGTCGCCGTGCCCGCGAATCCCGCCTCCGCGAGACGTTCGCGCGCGGATGCGACCATCGCTGCGCTGGAGTCGATGCTCTCCACACGAAGGCCGCGCGCGGCGAGGGCGACGGTCAAGAACCCCGCACCGCACCCGATCTCGAGCACGGGGGAGCCGGGGGGGAGCCGCAGCGCGTCGATCCACGCGAGCGCCCCGGCGTGGCGTTCCCGGTACACGGCGGTGGCGAAGCCATCGTCGCCATAGACGTCTCGCCAGTAGGACCAGGACGAGTCGAAGACGTCCTCGACCAGGTCTTGGATTTGCGCGTCGCCCTGCCGCATCGGCGCTCCTGGGAGGCCGGCAGCTTTGTACACAGGAAAACTCGGGGTCAAGAGGAGTCGGCCTGGTGTCGCACCTTGACGAGGGAGTCGTCGGCCGGTACGCGCTTCCCGGGAGTGACCACACGGCCTGGAAACCCGCACCGCCGGACCTCGTCAGCCTGTTCGATCGGGTCGTTCCGGCCGACCCTGCAGTCGAACGCCGGAAGATGTTCGGGTACCCGGCTGCCTTCGTGAAGGGCCACATGTTCGCCGGTCTTCACGAGGACCGTCTCGTGCTGCGGCTCGGCGGTGATGCCCTCGCCGAGGTGAAGCAGCGCGGCGCGCAGGACTTCGAGCCCATGCCCGGGCGCCCGATGAAGGGCTGGGTCGTCGTTCCGCGTGATGTCCTCGCGGACGTCGGTCTCACGGGGCGGTGGATCACGCGAGCCCTCCGCCACGTCTCCCAGATGCCGCCGAAGGTGAAGAGGCCGAAGGCGAAGAAGACGGCGACGCGGCGACCGCGCTAGGCGCTTCTGCCGGGAAGCGCCTACCAGCTCAGCTCGGTCGGGAAGAACTCGGAGGTCAGGATCTCGAAGTACGGACGTTGGTCGACCAGGTCCGGGGAATCGTCGCCCTTCGAATAGAGATCGAAGGTGCTGAACGTCCGGACCCACGCGAGCATCTGCCGATCACGGTCGTTCATGAGGTAGTCGTACGCGCCTTCGCGGTGTGCGGCGTAAAAGGAATGATACCGGATGACGTAGAGTGCCTCGTCGGGCAAATGGTCCTTGACGACGTGGTAGAGGTACTCGTCGTGCCCCCACGACATGAGGACGTCGTCCAGGCCGCCGCCCTCCTCGTAGATCCCGAGGCGCGTGGAGTAGGCCGGGACGCGGTCGTCGGGATTGTCGGCGAAGAACTCGTGATAGATCACCTGCTCCGAGAAGCGGCAGCCGACGGGAAAAGTGTCGCCGACGACCGCCCACTGGGGCTCGCCGAAGAGACACAGGATCTTCCCGAGGTCGTGGACGAGGGCGGTCACGATGAACCAGCGGGGATGCCCGGCGCGACGGGCCGCCTCCGCGGTCTGCAGCAGATGCTCGAGCTGCGAGAGCTCGGTGTCAGGGTCACTGTCGTCGACCAGCCGGTCGAGGAACTTGATCGCCTCCCAGATGCCCATCCGGCGGCGGTCCAGCGAGAGATACTCGCGTCGCTTCGCCTTCACGAACTCGACTGTCTGGTGGCGGTGCTGCAGGCGATAGAGCTCGCGAACGCCCGGACGGCTGTTCCCGGGGTAGTCGCGGAAGCCGCGGGGGGCCGGGTTCTGATAGGCTCCCGGCGGTGTGCGGTCGGTCACGGCCACAGCGTATGCCCGCGCCGGACTCCTCGGCAACCCGTCGGACATCTA
>VBLA01000098.1 GCA_005879245.1 Deltaproteobacteria bacterium | reverse complement strand
CGATCCGCCGTGTCCGTGAAGCGCGAGCTGCCGCCCGTCCGCACCCAGCCGCTCGGGTCCTGCGAGCCGTACGCCGCCGCGTGGCTGGGCGGCCCCGATCCCGCGTCGTCGGTGGTGAACCCGACGCCGGAGTCGTAGCGGAGCAGGGCGACGTCCAGGAGCTCGAACCGCGACGCCATGTGGTAGCCGTGCGCACAGGCGTCGAGTACCTTGTTGCCCGGAAAGGTTCCGACCGTCAGGTAGAACCGTCTCCCCGTCCCCTGACCGCCGCTCCGGTGGAGGGCCGAGCATCCCGCGGCCCCCAGCGCGACCACCCCCAGGAGGGCGACGAGCGTTCGCATGCGTCCGCGGCTCTAGCCGAAAAACGACCCGCGAGCCACTCCGCACGGTGTAGGAAGACTAGAGCCCGAGGATCCGGTCGTACCGCTTGATGCGCGTCGCGTCGCCGCTCTCGATGCGGCGGGCGTTCACCTCGACGGCGGGCATGTGCCGGTGGATGAAGCTGGCCGCCAGCTCGCGCTTGCCGTTGCCCCCCTCGGCCTGGAACAGGAGCTCCGCGCTCACCACGACGTCGATCACCATCTCGCACACCCGCTTGGCGTTCAGGAGCGCATACTGCGGGTCGCCCATCAGGGCACCCACCGTGCCGGTCAGCTTGTTGATGCCGTCGCAGACGAGCCGGACGAGGTCGTCCTGCGCGTCGCTCAGCGACTGGAGGTCGGTCCGCGTCCGCTCGAGCGTCGTGAAGAGGGCGCCCTTCCCCATCTCCTTCAGCGCGAAGCCCGCCTGGATCTCCGACGTCCCCTCGTAGATGGTGGTGATGATCGAGTCCGAGTGGTAGTGCCCGGCGGGTGACTCTGCCATGTAGCCGACCCCGCCGTGCACCTGGATGCCCTGGCGCGTCACGTGGTTGCTGATCTCGGTCGCGTAGTACTTGCAGAGCGGTGTGAAGAACCGGATGAGCTGCGTGTTGTGCTCGAGCTCCTCCTGGAGCGCGATGCGCCCGGGGTCGCGTGCCGAGCGCTCGGAATGGAGGTAGCGCCGGATCGCCTCCGTCATGTCGATCAGGGCGCAGGTGCGATAGAGGAGCGCCCGGGCCGCCTGGAGGTTGATCGCCATCAGGGTCAGCATCGACTTGACGAGCGGCTGCTGGACGATCGGGGTGCCGAACTGGACCCGCTGCGCGGCGTACTCGCGCGCCGCCCGGTAGGCTGCCTCCGCCACGCCGATCGCCTGCGCCCCCACACCGAGGCGGGCGTTGTTCATCAGGTCGAGCATCGCGCGAAAGCCCTGGCCTCGCGTGCCGAGGAGGAACGCCTCGGCGTGCTCGAGCTCGATGACACAGGTGGGAGAGCCGTGGATGCCCATCTTCCGCTCGACGCGCGCCACGCGCACGCCGTTCCGCCGGCCGTCGGGCAGCGTCACCGGGCAGAGCATCAGGTTCAAGCCGTTCGTCGTCCCCCGCGACTGGTCGAAGCTCGCACCGTCCCGCGCGAGGACCAGGTGGACGTCGGCGCCGCCGTTGGTGATGAAGATCTTCTCCCCGTCGAGGAAGAAGCGGCCGTGCTCCTCGGTGGCGCGGGTGACGATGCCGCCCAGGTCGGAGCCGGCCTGCGGCTCGGTCAGATCCATGCAGCCCTGCAGCTCCCCCGACACGAAGCGGGGCAGGTAGCGCTGGCGGAGCTCCTCGCTCCCGTACCTCTCGATGTCCTGCGCCACGCCGGCCTGGAGCCCGATGATCGTCATCAGGCTCGGGTCGGCGCGCGCGACCATCTCCAGGTAGGCGCAGTTGACGAGCACCGGCAGGCCGTAGCCACCGTACTCGCTGCCGAGGGTCAGGCAGAGGAGCCCCGCGCCGCGGAGCTTCTCGTAGCCGGCGGCGATGTGCGGCGGGACGACCACCCGGCCGTTCTCGAGCCGCACCTCCTCGTGCCAGTGGTCGAGGGCGCCGGCCTCGATGTCCTCGCAGACCTCCCCCGTCGTGCGGAGGACGGTCTTGTAGGTCTCCACCTCGTCGGCGACGTTCGCCTCGACGCCGCGGAGGTGGAGGTACCGGCCCCAGTCGAACCGGTGGTCGATGAAGAGCTCGATGTCCCGATGGAAGAAGTCCTTCGCCATGCGGGAGAAATGGTAGCATCGGACCGCCGCTATTCCGAACAGCGGCGAGCCTGGTCCCGTTCGCGGGAGCGGGGGCGCCGTCTCCGCTTCGGCTCTCGCCGGCCGCGCGGCGTCTCTTGGTCGCCTGCCGCGTGCCGGCTCGAGAGGCGCTACGACGGCGCCCCCGCTCCCGCGCCGCAGGCTACGCGCGCGGGCAAGCCGCGGACCGACGATCCCGCGTCCCCTGGCATGCGGCTCGAAACCAGATCACCGGCGCAGACGGGGAGTGGGGCGCGGGGCACCCCCGAGCGCCGCCTGTGAGGTCGCGTACGCGACCCTCGAGGTGACTCGCGCCGCCACACGCGACCGAACCGAAGGCGAGCGGGGGTGGCCCGCGCCCCGCTCCCCGTCCTCGAACGCGATGATCCTAGTTACCGCGCAGGCTCGCCGCCACGTCGGTATCGGTGCCCGCGCCGAAGCGGTCGCCCCACATGATGCCCGTGGCGCGGTACTTCGCCTCCGTCCGCTCCGTGATGAGGCCCAGGCGGACGAGGTTCGGGATCACCGTGTGCATGAAGACCTCGCTGTTGAACTCGGCGAAGTTCTCCTGGGTGAGCAGCATCTGCACGACGCTCTCGGGGTCGAGGCCGTACTTGGGCGCCAGGTCGCGCAGCATGTCGATCTGCTGGTTGCCGTTGAAGGTCTCGAGGACGTTGAACGAGAAATCTTCCATGTCCGTCATCTCTTCGGGCGTGGCCTCGCGCACCGTGCGGCGCATGGTCAGGATGCCGAAGGCCGCGTGCCGGGCCTCGTCCTGCTTGACGCGCCGGATGATGTCGGAGAGGAGCGGGTTGGTGGATCCCTTCTGGAGCAGGTCGAAGATGCCGACCGCCATGCCCTCGAAGAGGGTCTGCATGCCGAGCGTCTTCGTCTTCCAGGTGGGCGCGGCGAGCAGCGTGTCGAGGAGGACCTTGAGCGTGCCGCCGATGGGATAGATGGTCCCCACCTTCCGCTGCAGGAACTTGGCGAACACCTCGACGTGGCGCGCCTCGTCGATCACCTGCGAGGCGGCGTAGAACTTGGCGTCGAGCGTCGGGCAGGCGTTGGTGAGCTGCCCGCAGAGCTGGAGCGCGGCCTGCTCGCCGTGGAGGAGCTGGGAGAGCGTCCAGGCGAACTCGTCGAACGCCGCCGCGCGACAGACGGCGTCGTCGACGCCCGCGCTGGCGAGGACCGAGGGGAGGATCTGCAGCCCCTCCTTGGGGAGAAACCACTCGTCGCGCGGGAAGGGAATCGACCAGTCGACGTCGGCCTCGGCGTTCCACTGGCCGCGCTTGCCGCGCTCGTAGAGGGCGCGGAGCTCCTCGACCTCGCTCGCGTAGCTCCACGTCCAGCGGAGATCGATCGGCACATCGACATCGATCTCGTCGCGCAGCTCGGCGATGCGCTGCTCGTCGATCTCCACGAGCTCGAAGTCCCCGAGCCGTCGGCGGTGCTCTGCGAGGAGTTTTTCCATGGGTCCTCCCTCAACGTCCTTTGTTGACCACCAGGCCGAAGCGCAGCAGGTCGCGGAGCTCGCGCTTCCGCCGCCGGACCTCGGCCGGATCGAAGATGTCCTTGCCCAGCACCTCCGCGCCGAACTCGCCCGACGCGAAGGGAAAGACCGTGAGCCCGACCAGCGTGAGCAGGAGATGCTGCACGTTGGCGGCGCGGAAGAGTCCCACCGCCATGCCCTCGCGGACGAGGGCGCCGACGCTCGCCATCATGCCGGCGATCGCGCGGTGCGCCTCCTGCTCCTCGGGTGTGTCACCGGGGAGATCGTCGTCCTCGAAGAGCGAACGGAGGAGGAGGCGCGCGTACGTGGGATGGTCGGCCAGGAGATCGATCAGTTCGTCGAGCCAGCGTTCGAGACGCACGATGGGGTCCCCGCCCTTGGCGAGCGAGCGGACGAGCCGCTCCTCGATGCGGCCGAGGATGCGCGCCGCCACCGCGGCATAGAGCTGCGCCTTGTTCTCGAAGTGGTGGAAGAGCGACGACTTGCCGAGGCCGACCACCTCGGCGAGCTCGGAGAGGCCGACCCCCGCGTAGCCGCGCTTGGCGAACAGGATCTCGGCGGCGTCGAGGATCTTGTCGTGCGAGCTCTGCTCGGCGGTCGACGAGGCAGCCTTCATTGCGGGACCCGACCGATCGGTCGGGTTCAATATCCCGATCGGTCGGGGCAGTGTCAAGCACCCGGCCGCGAGGGGAGCGCCTAGGGCAGGCTCCGTCCCCGTGCTAGGAGCCTGCCATGCTGAGCCTCCGGTCGGCGACGGACGAGGCCTGGCTCGCGCGGGCCCTTGCCCACCTCGACGAGATCCTGCTCGACCACGCCCACTGCGAGAAGAAGGCGGCCTCGAGCGCGGTGAGCCTCCTCTTCAAGTACGCCGAGCGGGAGGAGCTGCTCGCGCCGCTCTCCCGGCTCGCGCGCGAGGAGCTGGCGCACTTCGAGGAGGTGCTGGCGGTGCTGACGGCGCGCGGCATCCGGTTCCGTCACCAGGTGCCGAGCCCGTATGCCGCCGAGCTCCTGCGGGCGGTCCGCACGCAGGAGCCCGAGCGGCTCGTCGACACGCTCCTCTGCTCGGCGCTCATCGAGGCGCGAAGCTGCGAGCGCATGCGGCTCCTCGCAGGCGCACTCGACGACCCCGCGCTCGCCGCCCTCTACCGCGGGCTCCTCGCCGCGGAGGCACGACACCATCAGACCTACGTCGATCTCGCGACTCGGGTCGCTCCCGAGACGCAGGTGCGGGCGCGCCTCCGCGCGCTCGCCGCCCGCGAGGCGAGCGTGCTCGCGGCGGCACCGCCGCTCGCAAGGCTTCATACCTAGCGAAATAGCGCTGCGGCGTTCCGGAGCACAACCCGGATTTCCGCCGAGACAATTTGCCGCATTCGCATCAGTTGTTAAAATTAGCAAAGAGTCTCCGGAGTGTATTCGGGCGGCGAGCAGCCGCTCGCCCCGCCTACATGGCCGTGGCCGAGGCGACGCCGTAGCGCTTGAGCGCCGGGACCCCAGCGAGCAGCCCGGGAAGAGCCTGGCGGAACGCGGCCATGTGCGGCGACTGGAAGTGCCGCGCGAGCGCCTCCTCCGACTCCCACTCCTCGAAGATGAGCAGCGTGTTCGGGTCGTCCAGGTCGGCCGAGAACCGGTACGTCACGCATCCCGCCTCGGCCCGTGTGGCGGCGGCCATCGTCCGGGCGACCCGGATCGCCTCCTCCCGCCGCTCGGGCCGCGCGGCCACGCTTCCTGCGATCACGATCATCGACGCCTCCCCCGGCCGGCCACGCGGGCCGTCCTGACGGCGATGCTGGCACCAGGGCGGCCAGGCGCGGTAGGTGGCCGGCATGAGCGCGCTGGTTTCGCCGGTCTGGTACTTCGCCTACGGCTCCAACATGGAGACGGCGACCTTCCAGGGGCGACGAGGCATCTCCTTCTCGCGGGCGCTCCCGGCGCGGGCCTCCGGGTGGCGCATCGTCTTCGACAAGCCGCCGGTCGTGCCAGGGGGTGGGGCGGTCGCCAACATCGTGACC
>VBLA01000012.1 GCA_005879245.1 Deltaproteobacteria bacterium | reverse complement strand
GCACGGCTCCCGCACGATCGTCTCCGCGAGGCCGGCGGCGACCAGCCCTCGTAGTGCGGTGGCTGGGATTCCTGCGCTCCGCGCCGCCGCCTCTACGAGCTCACCGTTCTCGGCCGCGAGGAGCGTGCGGTATGCGTGGGCGCGGGCCGGCGCGCGGCGCGCGAGGGCTCTTCCGGCGTCGTCGTCGAGCCGTCGGACCAAGCGCACGACCCGCTCGGACAGACGCGGCGGGAGCGTGCGCGGGACGATGGTCGCGATCACCTCGGCGAGGGAGACGAGATAGTAACGCGCCGTCCAGCGGCAGAGCTCGAGCAGCTCGGCGGGCAGGAAGGGCTCGCGGTCGAGCACTTCGAGCACGCTCCGCAGCTGGCCGGGGGGCGGTGTGACCGCGAAGCCGGCCACCACCCCGACGCGGGCCTGGCGCCCAAGTGGGATGCGCACGCGCATGCCCGGTGCCAGATCGTGAAGCGCGTCGGGAACGCCGTAGGTGAGGAGATCGTGCAACGGCACGGGTGGGATCGGCGCAATCTCGACGAGCCGTTGCATGCGGAGAGCTACAGTTAGAGATGGCCGCCGCGAGAGTCAATTTTTCGACGTGTCAAGAACCCGTTCCGCAGCGGCAGGAAATGAACGTGACGATTGCAGCTCGCGGCGCGCGCGGCCCGAAGATCCGGCCTTCGCCGCGATGCACTGCCGTGGCACCTCGCTTGCACCCGTGATCGATCAGCCCCTCCTTTCTGCACACGAGGAGACCCGGTTAGCGGTGACGCGGCCGGGTCTTCTCGTTTCTGGAGCCGGAGTTTTCGCCGGACGGGGCACGCGGGTTGCATCGAAGAAGAGGTCGGGAGAGCCACTTTGACGGATCTTGTTTTGACAAGCGAGACCTCGCAGCGCATACTCCCGTCGCTTCTTCCTTCCGCCATCTACGTCCGAGGTGACCTCGCAGCCGGGCTCGCAGGGTGGGTGTTGAGATGAGGAGGACAAAGCCTTGGCGCCCTCTGACGCCCTGACCCGGCATTCCATCGTCGGCCGCGTTCTGTCCGCAACGCTCTCCAATCCGTTTCGCCGTCGGCGCGGCTACCTCGTGCTCGACATCGGTTCGAGCAGCGTGAAGCTCGCCGAGGTGCATCACGGACCCGGCGGACCGCGAATCACCGCGCTCGGCATCGCTCCGCTGCAACCGGGGGTGGTGCAGTCCAACGTCATCCAGGACGAGGGGCCGGTGGTGGACGCCATCCGCTCGCTGGTGACGACTCACGGCACGCAAGCGCGTGAGGTGATCACCGCGGTCCCCGGCCCCGCGGTCATCGTGAAGAAGGTCATCATGCCGGCGCAGAGCGGCGCCGCGGTCGACGCCGCCGTGCTCGCCGAGGCCGCGCATCTCATCCCGGATTCGCTCGACAACGTGACGCTCGACTACCAGGTCATCGACTGGATGGAAGCGGGCAACAAGATGGAGGTCCTGGTCGTCGCGGTGAAGAAGGAGATCATCAACAGCTACACCGAGGCGATCCGCGCCGCTGAGTTGGAGCCCATCCTCGTGGACGTCGACTACTTCGCGCTCGAGAACATGTTCGAGCTGAACTACGACCCGGCCGACGGCCAACCCGTCGCCCTCGTCAATGTCGGCGCTCGCTATTCCTCGATCAACATCCTCAAGGGGGGTCGCTCGACGTTCACGGGCGATGTGCCGATCGGGGGCGCCGAGTACACCGACGCGATCTCGCGCCAGCTCGGCGTGTCGCCGGAGGAGGCCGAGGCGCTCAAGCTGGGTAAGTCGGTGCGTGACACCGACGGCGCGGCGGTTGCACCGGTGCTTGGGTCGGTGACGGAGTTCATCGTCGAGGAAATTCAGCGCGCGCTCAGCTTCTTCTGGACCGCCGCGACCGACGAGCCGCTCGGCGGCATCGTGCTCTCGGGCGGCACGGCACCGACCACGGGACTCGCGACCTTGCTGGCCGAGAAGCTCGGGTGCAGCGTCGAGGTGGCGTCGCCCTTTCGTCGCATCACCGTCGACCGAGGGGTGAACCGGGAACTCGTGCAGGCGAGCGGCCCCGCGCTTGCGGTGACGGCCGGTCTCGCGACCCGCCGGCCGGGGGACAAATGATCCGCATCAATCTCCTCCCCACGCAGGAAGCCGAGCGCGCCGCTGGGCGCCGGCAGGAGCTGGCGGTCGGCACGTTCGTGCTCGTGCTGGCCGTCGTCGGACTCTTCGCTGCGCACGCCTGGCAGCAACTGTGCCTGAGCTCCCTGCAGCGGCAGCTGCGGCGCGTGACGGTCGAGCTCGCGGACATCCAGGGGCCCTACGCCGACGTCACCCACATGGAGCAGCAGAAGCAGGAGCTCCGCGACAAGCTCCGCGTCATCGGAGAGCTCGAGGCAAAGAAGGTGGGCCCGGTACGCATCCTCGCGGATCTCTCGACCGCGACGCCGGACAAGCTCTGGCTCACGGAGTTCACGGAGACGAGCGGCAAGCTCAAACTCTCCGGCCTGGGCGTCGATGAGCAGACGGTCGCCGATTTTCTCCGACGGCTGCCGACCGGCCGGCGGCAGGAGCGGAGCAATAAATGGCGGCGGTGCTCGACGATCTCCTCGATCGGCCGAAAAGCCAGAAAGTCGCCGGGTTCGGCGCGATCCTGCTGGCGGTCGTGATCCTCGACTGGCAGTACTGGTACGGGCCCGAGCACGATGCGCTCGGCGAGCTCCGTACGCACGTGAGCCAGCGGCGAGCCGAGCTCGACACGAAGCGCACCAAGATGAACGCGCGCGCTGACGCCGAGCGTGAGGTGCGGGACCTGACGGCCGAGCTGCGCCGCGCCCAGTCCCGCTTGCCCGACCAACGGGAGATCGCCGACCTCCTCTCCAACGTCGCGGCGAGCGCGCGCGCGGTCGGGCTCGAGATCGTGCTCTTCCGTCAGAAGCCCGAGCTCTATCACGACTTCTACGCCGAGGTGCCCGTGGAGATGCAGATGCGCGGCACCTACCACGAGGTGGCACTCTTCCTCGACCGGGTGCGCCGGCTCGACCGGATCGTCAACGTCGGCGACATCCAGCTTCGCAAGCCGCACCTCGAGGGCGATCAGATGATGCTCGATGCGGCCTGCACGACCACGACCTTCCGCTTCCTCGACGAGGCGGAGCGGCAGCGGCTGCAGGAAGAGAAGAAGAAGAAAGCGGCGGGAAAAACGACATGAATCGACGCCGGGCCTCTCGGGTGCTCGCTCTCGGTTCTCTCGTCGTGGCCGGCCGGGTGTGGGCGGTGGCGCCCGCACCCGAGTCCGTCAACGCGGTCGAGCCGGCGGAGGGATCCGCATACGATCCCATCGGCCGGCGGGATCCGTTCCGTCCACCGCGCGCGTCACCGGCGACCGCGACGGGTGAGCCCCGCACGCCACTCGAACGCTACGAGATCGGGCAGCTAAAACTCGTCGCGATCATCTATGACACCCGCGAGCCACGGGCGGTCGTCGAGGACGACGCCGGGCTCGGCTACATCATCAAGGTGGGCACCTCCATCGGGCTGAACGGTGGTCAGGTGCGCGCCATCGAGCGCGGGCAGGTGCTCGTGGAGGAGGACTCCGTCGACTTCTACGGGGACCGCCATCCATCGAGCGTCGTCCTGCAGTTGCGGACGTCCGAGAGGGGGACGCGATGAGGCGGCTTAGACCTACGCTTGTGCTGCTCATGCTCGGCGCGGCCTGCGCGCCGATCGCCCGGGGCCCGCAGACACCGGACGCCGGGGTGGTGGCTGGGTCCTCGACCCAATGGCTCGAGGCGCGGGACGTGCGGATCGAGCCGCTGGGGAGCGGGCGACGCGTGACGATCGTGCTCAGCCGCGAGCCCGACAACGTACAGGACATTCTGCTCACCGGGCCGCCCCGCGTGGTGATCGACCTCTCGGGTCCTCGACCGACGGGAGGGGTGCCGATCATACGGCTACCCTTCACCGACGACCTCGTCACTCAGGCGCGCGTCGGGGCACACGGGGCGAACCTCCGCGCGGTCCTCGATCTCGCTCGCGACCCCGGTCGCCATGTGGTCCGGCGCGAGGGCAACAACCTGATCGTCGAGCTGGGCGACGTGACGGCGGCGGCACCGGCCGACGACTCCTCCGACGTCGCGTGGACGTCAGGGCCCCTCGAGCATGCGGAAGGGGATGCCGCACCGATCCCCCGTGACCGCGTGCCCGATCGGGCGACGGTCGGGTCGGACGGACTGGCGGTGCGCGACGTACGGATCGAACCCGCTGGCGCGACCCGCCGGCTCACGGTCGAGCTCACGCGCGCGCCGGATGGCATGCGACAGTTCATGCTCGCCACGCCGCCGCGGCTGGTGATCGACCTGAAGGGGCCCCACGCGAAGCTGGCATCGCCCGCCACCCGCTTCCCCCTCACCGACGACCTGGTATCGCGGGTGCGGGCGGCCTCGAGCGGCGAGACGCTCCGCGTCGTGATCGACTTCCGCAAGCCTCCAGGCACGCGCGCCGTGCGTCAGGAGGGAGAGCGACTGATCGCCGAGATCGGAGCGACGGGAACGGCGGCGAGCTCGATGCCAGAGGCAACGCTGGCCGCGGCGATCGTGGAAGAGCCGATCGGCGAGAAACTGGCACCCGACGCGCCGGCGACCACGCCGGACCCACCCGTGATCGCGCCCCATGCGAGCGCGCCCGCCCCGGCCGAGCCTCAGCCGGCTGCGGCTGCGGCTGAGACGCAGCCGCCGAAGTCGGCCCGTGCGCAGGCGAAGGAGCCCGGCGCACGGGAGCTGATCGGCGAGCACCACTTTGCCGGTCAGCGCATCTCGCTCGATTTCAAGGACGCCGACCTTCAGAACGTGCTGCGAGTCCTGGCCGACGTGAGCGGCCTCAACATCGTGGCGACCGACGACGTGAAGGGGAAGGTGACCCTCCACCTCGTCGAGGTTCCCTGGGACCAGGCCCTCGACCTGGTGCTCCACTCGAACCGGCTGGAGGCGACGCACGAAGGTAACGTGGTGCGGATCTCCACCGTCGCGCGCCTGAAGGAGGAGCGCGAGGCGCTGCGGGCTGCCGACGAGGCGGAGAAGGAACTCGAGCCGCTCCGCGTCAAGTACGTGAAGGTCAACTACGCGCACGCCGACGATGTGCTAACCGACAAGGTGAAGGGGGTCCTCACCGACCGCGGCAGTGTCACCTTCGACGATCGTACGAACACGATCATCGTGCGGGATATCACGCGCGGGATCGCCGACGCGTCGGAACTCCTCCACGAGCTGGACACGCAGAGCCCGCAGGTCCTGATCGAGGCCAACATCGTCGAGGCGACGAAGGACTTCGCGCGCGCGCTCGGGGTGCAGTGGGGCTATCAGTTCAACGCAGGCCCGCAGACGGGGAACCCGACCGGAATGAACTTCCCCGGCACCATTGGTTTGGGCGGCTCTGGACTGGGTGCGGGGGTTCCCCCGCCTTCGGCCGGAGCCGGCGTCCCGCGGCTGCCGATCCCGTTCCTGGCGGATTTCCCGGTCCCCGCCGGTTTTGGGTCGGGTTTCGGCGCGGGGACAGGCTCGGCGCTCGACCTGGCGCTCGGCTCGATCGACGGCTCGCAGTCGCTCTCGACCCGCTTGACCGCTCTCGAAGAGGAGGGCAAAGCAAAGGTCATCAGCCGCCCCCGCGTCATCACCATGAACAACGTTGCGGCTACGATCCAGAGTCTCACGATCCTCCGCGTCAAGCTGCCCTCCACCGGAACCGTCATCAACACGGGAACGGGTGGGGCGGCGGGGAGCGCGAGCACCGCGACCGAGAAGATCAACACGGGAATCACCCTCGTCGTGACCCCTCAGATTTCATCGGACGGCTTCGTGCTGATGAGCATCTACGCCAAGTCGAGTCAGCCGGACTTCACGCGGACGGTCGATGGCATCCCGAACGAGATCAGCCGTGAGGCCAACTCGAACGTCCTCATCCGGAACGGGGAGACGGTCGTCCTGGGTGGCATCTACCGCAACACGTCCGACAACCGTGAGTCGGGGCTGCCCTTCCTCCGCAACATCCCGGCGCTCGGCTGGCTCTTCAAGCGCATGCTCGAGAACGTTCACCACGAGGAGCTGCTCGTCTTCCTGACTCCCAAGGTGGTCACTGCCGGCACGGCGGCCTTGCCGGGTGCGGGGCAGCTGTGGGAGGAGCGTCGCCGGGGCGGCTAGGCAGTCATGGCGCTTCGCTATCTGACGGCCGGAGAATCGCATGGACCCGGTCTCACCGCGGTCGTGGAAGGGTTCCCGGCCGGCGTCCCGATCGACATCGCGGCGATCAACCGAGATCTCGCCCGGCGTATGCAGGGCTATGGGCGCGGTGGTCGCATGAAGATCGAGCGGGACGAGGTCGAGCTGCGTGCCGGTGTCCGCTGGGGCGAGTCGCTCGGCTCACCGATCACGCTCTGGGTCGAGAACCGCGACTGGCGAAACTGGGAGAAGAAGATGTCCCCCCGGGCCGAGGATCGCGACCCGACCCTCGCGGTCACCCGCCCGCGACCCGGTCACGCTGACCTCGCCGGCGCCCTCAAGTACAACCACCACGACGTCCGGAACGTGCTCGAGCGAGCGAGCGCGCGCGAGACGGCGGCCCGCGTGGCAGTGGGCGGTCTCGCGAAGTGCCTGCTCGCCCCGTTCGACGTCCGGGTCTTCGGCTACGTCGTGGAGATCGGCGGCATCGCTGCCCGGACGACCGGGCTCGCGCCCGAGGAGATCGCCGCGCGCGCCGAGGAGTCGGCGGTTCGCATGGCCGACCCGGAGGCCGAAGGTCGCGTCATCGCACTCATCGACGAGTGCAAGGCCAAGGGGGATACGCTGGGCGGCGTGGTCGAGACGCTCGTCGTGGGTCTGCCCCCCGGGCTCGGGAGCCACGCCCAGTGGGACCGCAAGCTCGACGGCCGGCTCGCGCACGCGCTCATGAGCGTGCAGGCCGCCAAGGGGGTCGAGATCGGCCTCGGCTTCGAGAGCGCACGACGGCGCGGATCGGCCGTGCACGACGAGATCTACTTCGACGAGCGGGCCGGCTTCGAACGGCGAACCAACAACGCCGGGGGCACCGAAGGGGGTATGTCGAGCGGCGCGCCCCTCGTGGTCCGGACGGCCTTCAAGCCGCTGTCGACCCTCATGAGCCCGCTCCATTCGGTCGACATCGCGACCAAGGACGAGGCCCCGGCCGCGATCGAGCGGTCCGACGTCGTGGCGATTCCGGCCGCCGCCGTCATCGCGGAATCGATCGTGGCGTTCGTCGTGGCCGAGCTCTTCCTCGAGAAGTTCGGTGGCGACTCGCTCCTCGAGATCCGTCGCAACCTCG
>VBLA01000011.1 GCA_005879245.1 Deltaproteobacteria bacterium | reverse complement strand
GCAGTACGCCTACGAGGCCGTCTCGCCGCTCGCGGTCAACACGACCTTCATCTTCACACCCATGGGCGACCTGCTCGTCTCCGACGGCGAAGGCGGAACGCGTCGCAGTCCGGCAGAGACCGGGGGCGTACTCGCGGGTGCGACGAAGAAGGCCTATCTCACGCCGATCGAGGAGCCCCCGCCGGGCGAGTCGGCGGGGCTCGCGCTCGCCTTCGGACCGGTACGCGACTTGGACGTCCTCGACACGCCAGTCGGCCGGCTCGGCGTGGTCATCTCGAAGGACGCCTGGATGGTGGACGTGAACGATCGCCTCGCCGCGAAGGGCGCCAACGTGATCCTGCAGCCGGAAGCCTTCAGTGAATGGGCGTACGCCCCGGGGCCGTGGCAACCCGACATCTTCAAGGAAGGGGGCTTCGCGACGCTGCAGAAGGTGGGCAGCTTCCTGCTGAACGTCGATGCCAGCATGACGGGCAACTTCTTCGACGTCACCTTCGACGGGCAGAGTGCCATCATCGGGCGCAAGCGGAAGACCGATCCCGGTCCGCTCGGTCCGGCCAACGCCTGGATCGGGCAAAATCCTGACGGGGGTTTCCTCGCGCTGGCACCGTGGATCGAGCCCGACCCGGGCATCGCCGCCGCCGGTCTCGGGCTCGCCGCGCGCCGGACGCTTCTCGCCGGGGACGGCGCGATCCTGCTGCCCGGCTCCGGCGTCCCCTGCCCCGGTTCGCTGGCCGCGGGAGCGTGCGAAAACGGCTACCGCGAGGCGATCGTGTGGGCAGATGCCGATGTTCCCGATTCACCCGTCACCGCCCCCGTCGACCCCGTCCGCACGCCCCCACCCCACTTCCGGCCGAGCGTGCGGGTGAGCGGCGACGAGCCGGTGCCGGTCGCACAGCACGCACCGCGCGTAGCCGCCAGCGGCCCCCGCGTCTACGTCGTCTGGTACGAGGCGCGGGCCGGGCTCGACAACGTCTTCCTCGCCGTCAGCCGGAACCGCGGTGCGACCTTCGGCGCGCCCCGCCAGGTGAGCGACAATCCGCCGGGCGCGGTCGAGGAGCTTCATCCCGTGGTTGCCGCGCGCGGCAACCGCGTCGTCGTCGCGTGGCAGGAGTTCGTGAACGGCCGCGACGCCGACCTCGGACGGATCACGCTGGCGTACTTCGACGGCCGGGGTCGGAAGGTGGGCCACGACGTGCAGGTCGACGACCCCGCCAGCGGAGGGAAGTGGCTGCCCGCCGTCGCGCTCGTCGGCGCAACACCGATCGTCGTCTGGGTCGACGAGCGTGACGGCGGTCCCGAGGGCGAGCCGCTCGAACACGTCTACGCGGCCCGCGCCGATCCGACGGGCCGGGCCTTCGCGCCCGCGGTCCGCGTCGACGGCGGCGCACCGGTGCCGCTCGCCCTCCACCTCGACAACAAGTGGGCGCCGACGATCGCCGTCGCCGGTCGCTCGCTCTACGTCGCGTGGGCGGATTTCCGCAACTACAACTGGGACATCTTCCTCGCCCGCAGCGACGACGGGGGGAGAAGCTTCGGCCCGAACGTCGAGGTCGACGATTTCCCCGACCTCGAGCGCCTCGACGAGCGGCCGGCGATCGCCGCCGACCGGCGCGGCCACGTCCACGTTGTCTGGACCGATCTCCGCGCCCGCGAGCCGGACACCAACATCTTCTACGCCCGAAGCGACGACCGGGGGACGACCTTCAGCACGAACCGCCCGCTCGACGGCTCGCGGCTCGGGTTCGACGTCGACCGGAGCTCGCCGACGAACCAGTGGCACCCGAGCCTCGCGATGGCCCACGGCAAGCTCTTCGTCGCCTGGCAGGACAACCGACTCGGCAACGATGACATCTTCCTCACGACCAGCGCCGACGGCGGCGCTACCTTCGCACCCGCAGAGCGCGTGGACGACACCGGCGCGGGCGCAAGCGAGCAGACCCGCCCCCATCTCGCCCTTGGCGGGCGGCGGCGCTGCTACGTCGTCTGGGAGGACGATCGGAACGGCACGACCGACATCTACCTCGGGCGGCGGATCTGCCGGTAGCCGGGGCAGGTGAACCTCCGTCGGGGTTCCCGCGTACTACGGGGCAGAGCGAGGAGAACCCATGGACGGACACCGCACATGCCCCTACTGCGCCGAGGAGATCCATGCCGCCGCCCTCCGCTGCCCCCACTGCAGGAGCCACCTGCCGGCCGGCGATGCCCAGCCCTGGCGTCGCGACCACCCCGACCGGCGCGTGGCCGGCGTCGCCGTCGCCGCTGCGCACGCCTTCGGCGTTCCCGTGGCGTCCGCTCGGGTCGTATTCATCGTCCTCACGTTCATCCACTTCCTCGGGCCGCTCGCCTACGGCGCGCTCTGGCTCGTCATCCCCTTCGCCCCGGGCGAGCCATCGCTGTTCGAACGCGGGCTCCGCGCCGCGCGCGACCTCATCACGCGCCTTTTCGGGCGGTGGCCGGTCGTCCCCGGAGGCCCACTCGCATGATAGAGCTCCAGCCCCTCCGGGATGGGGACCGACGAAGAGCTGATCGGTCGGGTGGGTGTCGGCGACCAGGACGCTCTCGCCGAGCTCTGCCGCCGCTACGAGCGGCCGCTCTACCACTTCATCGCGCGGCACACCGGCGGACGTGACGTGGAGGATCTCTACCAGGAGACGTGGCTTCGCGCCGTCCGCGCGGCGCCGCGATTCGATCCGTCCCGGCGCTTCTCGACCTGGGTCTTCCAGATCGCCGTCAACCTCTGCCGCGACTGGCATCGACGGCCGCCTCCAGAGCCGGTCGAGCCGGACGACAACCTGGCGAGCACGAGCGATGCGCCCGAGGCCCGGATCGATGCCCGCCGCCTCCTGGCAGCGCTTCCCGAGGCGCAGCGCACGGTGCTCCTCCTCCGCTACTATCACGGGCTCTCCGAGGAGGAAGCCGCCGAGGTGCTCGGATGTCCACGCGGCACGGTGAAGAGCCGGCTTCACGCCGCCCGTGAGCGGCTCGGCCGCTTCGTGGAGTCGGCATGACGGGCTGCGAGGACGCGCTCGTGGCGTTCCTCCTCGACCAGGTGGACGCGGCGGCGGTCGACCACATCCGCACGTGCCCGCGTTGCCGGGCCGAGCAGCCGGTGGTGCGCGCGCTCGCCGTGCGGCTCGCTGCCGACCCGGCTCCCACGCCGCCGCCGACGCTGGCCCCGCGCGTGCTCACCGCGGCGGGCCCACTGCTCGCGCGGAACGCCCAGGGGGCCGCCTGGCGGGCCGCCTGGCCAGCCGTCGCCCGCGCGCTCGCCGCCGCCCTGATTCCGTTGCCCGCCATCCTGGTCTTCGACGTGGCGCTCGTGCGCGCCATCTACTCGCTACTCGGCGCTGTCCTGCCTCACGGTCTCAGCCTCTATCTCGTGGTGAACCACGCCGCGCTCCTCGCCTTGCTGCTCACGCTCACGTATGGCGCGGTCCCGTTCCTCGCCGCGCGCCAGGCGCGTCTGCTCCTTCAGGACGGCTACCGCCATGGTTGAGGCCGCCATCAAGCGCTGCCCCTACTGCGCCGAGGAGATTCGCGCCGAGGCGCGCAAGTGCCGCTACTGCGGCAGCTTCGTCGAGAGCGGGTCGCCGCTCACGCGGAGCTGGCATCGCTCGCGACGGGGGAAGATGATCGCCGGCGTGTGTGCGGGCCTGGGGGAGGAATTCGGCATCTCCGTCACCATTCTCCGTCTCGCCTTTCTCCTCGGCACGCTGATCGGTGGCGGCATGGGCCTCGTCATCTACGTGGTGCTGTGGGCGGTGATGCCATACCGGCCGATCGATTCCTCGAGCGTCGAACCGCCCTTGCTGCGCCCGCCGGCCGCGTGATTCTCTCGGCCACATGCCGCACGAGAAGACGCCCGTGAACCGGCAGCCCGGGAGGTCCATCACCTTCGCCGTCGCCGGATCGTCGAAATCGAACTCGGCGACCACCTCGAAGCCGAGCACCTCGGCGTAGAAGCGACGCGAGCGCTCGAGGTTCGAGACGCAGTGGGAGTAGCGGAGCAGACGGGCGTTTCGCATGGTGCGCTCCTCAGGAGAGCCGGTAGAGCCGGGCCGCGTTCTCGCCTCGAACCTTGTCGCGAGCACTCGACGGCAACGCGACCAGCTGCTCCTCCAGCTCCCGCACCACGCCGGGATAAGTCGCGTCGAGATGCGGGTAGTCCGAAGCCCACACGACCCGG